>NZ_LVWH01000169.1:0-64503 GCF_001909045.1 Paenibacillus sp. P3E
ATATAAGTCGGAGTCAATGTTTCAAAAACTTGTGCGCATACTAAAGCAGCAGCCTGTAGAGTTTCGGACTGAAGCTCTGTATCAAAAACAATTCTAATTAACAAAGCCTTTGCTAACTTTTCTAGTATCAGATTATCGCTTTCATCAACTACATTATTCATCTGGGTTGTTTTAAAATAATTCACTCTAGCATTTTCTATCGTGACTTTTAATAATAATTCTCTTATATCTTCCCCGTTTATATCATCTAATAACGTTGAGGCAACCTGATATTGTTCTTTAGCATATTCATCAAGCAATTACTCCCTTCCCCTTTCCAACAATGTATTCCACAATCATTTGTGATACCTTATTATAAAACTCGGTTAACCTTTCAGTTCCGAATGATTCACATTGCCTTCTTTCAGCTTCAAAAACATTAACTGTACACGCTGAAAAGTCTTTAAATTGAGAACCACCATGTGGATTAGCAGATTGATGCTCAATAGTCAGTCTATATATAAATTTCCCCTCCCAGATAGATTTCCGAGACAATTTACGACTTAACAATACTCCATCATTGTCGCTTAACTGTGCCGCATCTGAGACAATACAAATTAATTGACGAATATCAGCCCAGGTTTTACCAGAGTCATGTTTTTTAAAAGCTTCAAAAGCCTCAGCAGTACCTTGAGAAGGTGTTTCTCTATTTTTAGCTTCACCAATAATTATGTAATAATCTAAATCCTCAGTAGATGCAAGTGCTGCTGCGTCAAGTCCTTGAATCTTAGAGTCCAAGTGAATTTTATTCATTGCTTTTAGGGTTAGGTGTAAATTCGGTGTCACTTCTACACAATATAGCATGCAGTTTGCTAGAACTTCTAAGATGAATGGATTTCTCTGCTTCTGAAAATGTTCTTTTCTTTTTTCACCTTCAGCATACTCGTCTCCTGAAAAATAATTTTTAATATTCTGGTCATCTTCAAAATCCATCACAGTATCTGGAAGTAATTCCTTCAACGCCTGTATTGATGCAGACCACAAACCAGATTGGATATGGTAGCAAATTGAAGCTACCAAACCGATCTGTTCTAATGAGTTGACATTTAAGCCGACAGGCTCAAACTCTATATGCTGTTTCTCTGAAAGTTCATTGTGATAATACTTATACTTAACTGTTAGTAAGTTGAATAACTTCCTAATTTGTTCACCAATAGGAGTTTCAATATCTAGCATTCTTTCAACCTCCACCTTTGTTTATCTTACTATTACATGAGTTAATCTCAGCGAAGTACGCCCCCAACATCTCTTACTCGATCAAAAGGTAATAATGATATGGAACATCTCTATTATTCCAACACTTAAAAATACAGCCTATATTAAATAAAATATAACATACAATTAGGCTTTTAATAACAAAATATCCCTATAACATAGTTCAAAGGACTTAATTTTTTCATACAAAAAAACAAATGTAGGAGGACAGTTTGACAAAAATCACAAAAAAACAACTTACCCGCAGATAAGTTGTTTTTTAACAATATATTAATTTCTCCGTCACCGCTTCGCCTTATAAAACTCATGATACAGCTTCATGAGCGCCCTTTTCTCAATCCGCGACACATAGCTCCGCGAGATCCCCAGCTCCTTCGCAATCTCCCGTTGCGTCCGCTCTTCCCCGCCGGTGTCCAGGCCGAAGCGGCCAACCACCACTTCCTTCTCCCTGTCATCCAGAATGTCCAGGTTACGATATATCTTGCTCTTCTCAATCTTCAGATCGACTTCCTTCACAATATCATCTGCGTCGGAGCCGAGGATATCGATGAGGGTGATTTCATTGCCTTCCTTGTCCGTCCCTATGGGGTCATGCAGGGATACATCCTTTTTGGTCTTTTTAAGCGATCTCAAATGCATCAGGATTTCGTTTTCTATACAGCGGGCAGCAAAAGTAGCCAGCTTAGTACCTTTGTTCGGCCGGTAGCTCTCGATGGCCTTGATCAGCCCGATGGTGCCGATGGAGATGAGATCCTCCATGTCTTCCCCTGTGTTGTCGAATTTTTTTACTATGTGGGCGACTAGGCGCAAGTTGTGTTCAATTAACAAGTTACGGGCCTTGGCATCTCCCTCGGCCATCATCCCTAAGTATTTGCTTTCATCCTGCTCCGAGAGAGGCTGGGGAAAAGCATTATTCCTTACGTAGGATACCAGCAGTGTCAGTTCTTTGATCAGCAGCGCTATCGTGCTTATTATTCCTGGCAACTTGGCGACACCTCCCGTACATGTACAATGAAACCGATCAGTAGTGAAAGCAACGGGTTCATGGTCTTTTTATTGTATGTGGGTAGATGCCCAGAAGTGCATGTACGTTGAAATAGGTACGGGCTGTAAAGGGCTCCAGATCTCAAGCCATATGATTTGTTGTACTCTTTTGTAGACCAAGCTGAGTCCGGACTGTAAAATTCCCCCTCTTCGGCTTGGTGCAGCGGTATTAGCACTTCCATAGATCCCTGCTCAAGTTATTGCTTCGGGTCATAAATCGATGTTTATATGATAATCCCATAATAGTTTACATAGTTAATTCTTTAAATTAATCCTATCAGCAAAGATCATCTTTATAATTAACTTCACATAAGCAAGCCTTACATACAAACAATGCTGTACTGGAGTATACAATGAATCTTTTAGCTAAGAGGAGAGAAGAACATGTTCAAGAAGAATATTCACCGAAGGTTGTCATTCATATCGAAAAGAGCAACGATGTTCCTGCTGCTCATCACTGTTATCATAAGTACCCTTCAACCCGCAGGCATCATTGCCGCTGACGCCCCCCTCCCCCATTCGATCGTTATCGAAGATTTCGAGAATAACCTAAGTGATAATGTGCTGGTTCAAAAAAGAAATTTCTCAGGTGCCATGAGCCTGGAAGCGGATCCCCGGCATGTCCGTTCAGGGAATAATTCTGTACGTTTGGATTATGACTACATAGGTGTTAAGGAAAACCCTTCCTATGTGTATGTTGGACCTAAAGCTCCTTATCCCATTACCGGACTTCCCCAAAAAATTGGGATGTGGGTGTACGGGAACAACGATGGACATCTTATTTTCAGCAAGTTCAGAGATGGCAACGGAAAGTCCTTTGAGGTTGAATATCTGGACGAGAATGTTGGCGTGAACTGGAAGGGCTGGAAATACATCGAGGGAAATATCCCGCAGGACAAAGTTGGACCGATCCAGCTGGAAATATACATGCGGATTGAGCAATCCATTTTCGACAAGAAAAATAAAGGTACCGTATGGGTAGACGATCTACGCTTGGTCTATGAGCAGGACCCTGCTGAAGATATGGGCGTCCCGGTACTCGGCATGGTGTCCCCGGCGAATGAAGCTGTTATCGATACGCGTTCACCATATATTCAGCTTACGGCTACCGATTCTCAATCGGGCATTGACCCCGGCTCTGTTACCTTAAATCTGGATGGACATCCTGTGAAGAGCGAGTATGAAGCGGCTACAGGCATGATCTCCTATCAGCCTTCCTCTCCACTGGCAGGGGGTTATCACACCGTTCAGTCAGCTGTATATGACAGATCCGGCAATCCCGCCGAGCTTGTGAGCTCCTTTTTCATTCCAGACGGCATTCAATATCATCTGGACGCCCCCTCGGAAGTCATCAGCAACAAAACGTTCCAATTGAAGCTCCAGATCAACAATGCGGCTGACTTATCGGATGCCTATGCCCAGCTTAAATACGATCCGCAGACCCTGGAAATCACCTCTGCTGAACCTAAAGTACAAGCATCACTCGTTACGCAGAATGAGACTGACCCTGTAAAAGGCCAATACCAGCTGTCGCTTGCCGGACTTAGCAAACCATCGTTACCGGCTGACGGTACCGTTGCGCTATTGAATATAGCTGTAAAGCCCAGTGCCAAAATGGAGCGCGGCGAGATATTCAAATCGATCGAGATGAGCGACGGCAGTTTTCGAATGACCGCAGGGGAGGCTGTCTATGCACTGGCTGCACCCCACAAATATACGATCGGGTTCTCTTATATCCTCACTGTAAAAGGGAGCTCACTCCATACGAAAAGTACGCTTCGTGTCACGGATGATGCAGGCGTGCCGGTCGAAGGGGTCTCGATTATCCCGTCCGATCCGCTTCTTCCCCAGTATTTTGCGGAAGTGACTTCTGTACCGTCTGATGTCTATGCGGATGCTGACCCGGGATCGGCCAAGCTCGCTTCCGCCACTCCGGGTGAACAATTCTTCTCGACTGGAGTGACCCGTGGAGATTATACCGCCATCCGGCTACCGGACGGCAAAGCAACGGGCTGGATTTCAAGTGCAGCGGTTCAAGTGAAGCTCCTGAAGGATGGATGGGGCCTAACCAATGCGAAGGGTGAAGTCCAGACGTCTCTGACTACCTTGGCCTTAACGAACCTTAGTCTCCAGGCAGTGAATGGGGATAAAGTCAGCAAGGTGTTCTCACTTTCTGTTGTGCCACAACTGGGGTCAGAGGAGCCTGAATATGTGCGGACCTATGTTACAGAGGATTTGAAAACCACCCAAAGCATCGTCTGGAGAACCGCCCCGCGAGTGGAGAACGGTGTCATTCAATATGCAAAAGCCAGTGACTTCACAGGTTTTGATCAGCCGAATGTCAAGGAGCAGGCTACTGCACCGCAGCTGCTGTTAGCTCCTGACCGTGTGGGAGAAACGTTGTTCCACAAAGGAATGCTGCAGAGCCTGTCACCGGGTACAAAATACATTTACCGCGTGGGAACTCCGGGGTTGTGGAGTACTCAGCATACCTTTACGACAGAGTCAGCAAACCCGGAAGCCTTTTCCTTCTTGTTTGTAACTGATTCTCACACCAATACCGAAGAAGCCTATCATATTCATCAGAATCTGATGAGCAGTGCCTTTACCCATTATCCGGATACACGGTTTGTCATGCACGGAGGGGATATTGTCGATGATGGCGGGATTATGAACGAATGGGAACAGGATATGAAGGCTTCACAGCTATACAGCAGCAGTATTCCTTCTGCCTACACCATGGGGAATCATGATGTGAAGAATGGCGGAAAGGACGTATTTATTAACGCTTTGGGTCAGCCGGGTAACGGAATGGACGGGCAACAGCATTTGAATTATTCGTACGATTATGAGGATACACATTTTGTAGTGCTGAATTCGGAAGCTGATGAAATAGACATGCAGAAGCAAGCAGAATGGCTGCGGAAGAACATAAATGCCAGCTCCGCGAAATGGAAGGTCGCCATGTTCCACCGGCCTGCCTATCATACGGAGGATGGTCGCGGACCGGAACTAGTCACCAAATATCTGGCCCCTGTCCTTGAAGAGCTTGGGGTAGACCTGGTGCTGGTGGGCCACGATCATGCACTCGCTTGGACCTATCCTATGAAGAACGCCCAGCCCAAGAAGGATGGCAGCCCAGGCACCGTGTATCTGTCTGGCGGTTCCTCCGGCTGGAAGTTCTACGATGCGGTCAAGTTTGATTACCTGGAGTATCTATATGATGATAATTTCCCGGTCTACTCCGCCATCTCGATCGACAAAGACCGGATATTGATTGAAGCAAGAACGACCGATGGCCAAAAGCTGCAAAGCTTGACTATTGAAAAGGCAAAAACCGTTGACCCTAATCCTGAACCGGAACCGGAGCCAAGCACAAAACCAAGCCCGAACCCAACTCCGGCTCCAAGCACAGACCCAAGTCCGGTACCAAGCCCGAACCCTAGCTCAACTCCTGGTACAGGGACAGGCTCGAACCCTGGCACGGTGCCAAGTGCAGTGCCTACAGCAACACCTGCAGTTGTCCCTTCAGATAAACCTGCACCGGTTAAGACGCCACCATCTGCTGTTTTTGCTGAGGGAGTAAGCGCTCAAGCCCTAAAAGAGACACTGAAGAGCATCATTGCTGCGAAAGACGGGGACATTCCCGTACCAGCCCTTAAGGATATAGCTGACCTGTGGAGCACCCGCACAATCACGACTTTCCTTAAGTTGAACATCATCAAAGGGTATGACGATGGCTCTTTCAAACCGAACCAAACCATCACCAGAGGGGAATTTGCCACAATCCTTACCAAAGCCTTTGGTTTGGTGAAGTCGGATACCTCCCTTCCATTAAGTGACGTTAATACCCATTGGGCCCAAGAGGCCATTGCCGTGTTAGCCTCCAATGGTGTCATTGCCGGTTACCCGGATGGAACCTTTAGGCCCGACCGGGAAATCAGCCGTTCCGAGATCGTTACCATCCTGTCCAGGATTGTGAACTTTAATAGCATCACACCGGTAAAAGGGGGCATCGCCTTCAGTGATACGGCAGGTGCATGGAACAAGGAGCAGATTGCCAAAGCTGCCGAAATCGGTCTGATTAGTGGTAGAGGCAACGGCAAATTTGCTCCTGCTCAATCATCGACCAGAGCAGAGGCCTTGACCATTATCATGAATGCCCTGTGCCTGGACCCGGAAATCAAAACATTGATGGATCAGATCTCGAAATAAATCTGCGTAGAACCTGTATACATGATTAAAAGACCGTTATCTCCTGAAATCGGGAGATAACGGTCTTTATTTATTCAGACTTCGGTTACGGCCCATCTACAAATCCGCTATTCATCCGACTCTATTTCCCGGGGACGGAGAGTACTCCACTGTGACGGGTGACAGGCTCGCTTCATCCTTTACTTTTTCCTGTTGAATATTAATGGGTGGCTGTGACTTACCTGTACTGCATGTAGTGAAAAGTTTGTCTAACTCCGCCCAATGTTCCGGTGATGTATCTCCCTCGTAGGACCAATGTGCCTGATGAGCGCTAACCGGGGTCGACGGCTCCTGTTTGCTTGCTGCTTCGCTATTCTGCGTGTTATCACCGCACTCATGCAGATCCTTCTTTCTAATCTTTTGTGGAAATCTATTATATTTCAACCTTGGCCTGGCGGCGCGCCTCATAGGCTTCCGAATACAATGCATATACAGGTCTCATGTACAGCTTGCCGATCACAAAATAAAGAATAGCCAGCACGGCAAGAAATCCATAGACTACGCCCCGTTCCTGCCCGTGCACAAAATACAAGATGTCGAAATTATCCGTCATGTTGAGATTGAACGTTACCTTTAGTGAATCCATCAGCATCATGCCGAACAGCCAGTAAAAACCCGTACAGAGCAGGATATGCACTACCGTTCCCCACACACGAAAAGAAAAAGAGAGCTTCAGGAATCCCGTGCTGAACAGATAGCTGACGATACTTAATGCAAAGACCAGCAGCATCAGGACCGGACTCTTTTGAGGGTGGAGCGAGTAGACAAGGACACTGGTAAGAATCAAAAAGATCAGGACATCAGCTGTTACTTTTTTCACAAATTCTCTCACACCGTTTACGCGAAGACGGCCATTAGCGGGCATCCACACAAACTCCAAAGTATAAATAACAAGCATCAAGCCGCCGAACCAGGCCAATACACTGGAAACCGGCAATACGTCCAAATATCCCACGGTTAAAATCACCCCAAATTTTTCCTTCATTATAACATGTGTGGATTATTATATGCAGTATTATCCAATTCATATAGCATCGAACCAGACTAGACAAGCATAATTCCACAAAAAAAGAAGAGTACCCGCTCATTCCTACAGAGCCAGTGCCTCTTCCGTAATCTGTCTGATATCAATTGAAGATATCGTTTCTTCGTTTACCATGTCCGGCAGAATCTCCGCCAGAAAGTATTCGACACATTTCAAATCGATGTTCTTGATCTTGATCAGGGCATTGCGGTACATCACCACAAATTCCTTCTCCGTGTTCCCTCTTTGCAGTTCGGCAAAAGCCTCATACACCTGGTCCATCTTGTCGGCCACCTCCAGAATCAGCCCTTCGAGCGACTCATCCTTGCCTTCACGCAATTGGTGGTAGAAGATGCTTTTGAACTCCTCCGGAATATGCTCCTTAATGAAATTATCGATCATCCCCTCCTCCACCTGCTGGATTAAGGACCGCAGCTGCAGAGATGAGTGTTTCACCGGGGTTTTGATATCGCCAATAAAAATCTCACCGTAATCATGGCTGCTCGTAATTTCATATAGCTTCTTCCAGTCAATGACTGCACCGTTTTTCTCCTCGATGTCGGCCAGTGTTTTGGCGTACTGCACGACCTTCCAGGAATGGGCCGCTACGCTGTGCTCCTCGAATTTGAATTTGCCGGGGCAGCGGATAATACGTTCCAGTTCGTTCAGCGAGCGGAAATATTTATGAATTCCCATGCCAGTCCTCCCTTGTCTTGATGTTGATATGATCCGGTATTGTCTAGCTAGTATAAGCATTCAATGTTAATTCCAAATAAACAAGCTGACAGGTTATGTTAAAAAACGGGATAACTCTGGCCCTATCCTCTCACAGGACACCCCTTCCCCGCCTTACTGCCGATACCATCCCCGACTAAGGTCGAGACTAAAGAACAGTCTTCAGGCTGTTTTGCAGCATCATCAATAGCTATACAATAAACACATAGACAACGGCTAAGACGAACTGCTAACCCGGTTCAACCCATAGGAGAGGAAGAGATTATATTATGAAAAAATTGTATCGTTCCGAAAGTGACAAGAAGATCAGCGGCATCTGCGGAGGTTTGGCCCGTTCCCTGAACATTGACAGTACCATCATCCGGCTGTTCGTTGTCGCCACTGCCCTATTCAGCTTCGGCACTGTAGCGTTCCTGTACATTCTGGCCAGCATCGTGGTGCCTAAAGAGAACTATAACAGCTACCCTGAAGGTTATGAGTATTACTAATTCAGAGAACATCACACAGCGCCACTATATATGAAAATAAAAGGAGAAATGAACATGAGTATTTTTCAAAGAATTACAACCCTGACCAAAGCAGCCATCCACGAAGGACTGAATAAATTGGAGGACCCGGTACTGCTGACCGGACAGTATTTGCGGGATCTGGAGGAAAAAATAGCAGGTGCCGAAACCAGACAGCGTGAGTTCAAAGCCGCAGCAAATGTTCTGGAGCGACGCATTTACGAGAACCAGGTATTGGCCGATCGAAGCGAGGCGGAAGCCGTGCAAGCCATGAGCGAAGGGAATGAGCCTGCCGCCAGAGCAGCGGTCATGGCAAAACTGCGCTACACTGAAAGTATTCAGGAATGCACCGCAGGACTGGAAGAAACCCGCGAAGCCCTCGTAGTTCTGGAGAGCACTCTGCTGAATGCCAAGGAAGAGCATAAACGGCTAAAGGCCAAAAGAGCTGAGCTGGCTGCCCGTGCCCGTAAAGCGGCCGAGTTGAAGCGTTCCGCCGAAAGCACCAGTTATACTGCCCACACGGGTAACCCTGGACAGATCCTGAATCCCGGCGCTGCCACCCGCGGCTTCGACCGCATGGAGGACAAAATCAGCGAATGGGAAGCATCTGCCGAAAGCTCCGGGCATTATTCCGCAGGCATCGCTGAATCCCCGCTGAACAGCGCCGTTGAAGCCGAGCTGGAACGCCTCCGTAGCCGCAAGGCCGGTGAGAGTAAATAATTCGGGCTTGTTCTAACGGCCCTATGACTGAGACAGCTCTATTCATTCTTATAATCACAAAAAGTAGGCAAAGCAGCGATTCTCCCGTGATAGGAGGATCGCTGCTTTGCATGTTGGGACACCCCATGTAAGACTTGCATTCCTCCTGCTCTGCAGTCACACCTGCCGCGCAGGTTCCGAAGCTTTCGCATAGCGGTTCGCCGGAACAGGAAGACCCAGATTTCCCCGCAGGGTGTCACTTTCATATTCGGTACGAAACAATCCTCGTTCCTGAAGAATCGGAACCACATGATCCACGAATTCTTCCAGCCCGCTTGGAACTGCAGCAGCGATCATAAATCCATCCGCCGCTCCGCCTTCGAACCAGGCTTGAATCTGATCGGCAACCTGCGCCGGCGTACCGATGAAGCTGCTGCGCGGAGTTGCAGCCTGCAGAGCGACCTCCCGCAGGGTCAGGCCTTTTTCCCTTGCATTTTTCTTGATTTTATCCGTGCCGCTCTGGAAGCTGTTCCTTCCCAAATCTCCAAGCTCCGGAAAAGGCTCATCCAGCGGATATTGCGAGAAATCATGATGCTCGAAGAATCTCCCCAGATAGTTCAGCGCGTTCTCAATCGTTACCAGTCCGGCAACCTCCTGATATTTGCGCTCCGCGTCCTCCGGCGTCTCGCCAAGAATGGGGCCAATCCCTGGGAAAATCAGCACCTCATCCGGCTCTCGGCCAAAAGAAGCTACCCGCTCCTTCACATCCCGGTAGAATTCCTGCGCTTCCTCTAGCGTGTCATGCCCCGTAAAGACAGCGTCTGCTTCTTTCGAGGCGTAATTTTTACCAACCTCCGAAGACCCTGCCTGAAAAATAACCGGCTGCCCTTGTTTGGAGCGGGCGATGTTCAGCGGCCCCTTAACGGAGAAGAATTCTCCTTCATGGTCCAGTGTATGCATTTTTTTCGGATCAAAAAAGACTCCGGTCTCCTTATTGCGGACAAATGCATCATCCTCCCACGAATCCCACAAGCCCCGCGCCACCTCCAAATATTCGGCGGCAATCCGGTAACGCTTGCCATGATCCGGATGCTCCTTTTTGCCATAGTTCAAGGCGGAGCCTTCCAGTGGAGAAGTCACCACATTCCACCCTGCGCGTCCGCCGCTGATCACATCCAGCGATCCGAACTGCCGGGCTACGGTAAATGGCTCACTATAGGAGGTGGACAATGTGCCAACCAGGCCGATTTTGCTGCTGACTCCCGCAAGAGCGCTAAGAATCGTCAACGGTTCAAAACGGTTCAGGAAATGCGGAATGGATTTCTCATTAATATATAATCCGTCCGCTATGAAGATTAGATCCAGTTTGCCTTCCTCAGCCTTCCGTACCCACTGCTTATAAAGCTCAAAGTTTACACTGGCATCCGGCTTGGCATCCTGATGGCGCCACATAGAGGTGCTTCCCCCAACCCCGTGCAGCAGCGCACCCAGCTTTAATTGTTTTGGTTTCGTCATGTTCATTCCTCCTAAAAGTTTTGTGGAGCATTACTTCATGAGATACTTCGCAATAAAACTGGCATCGGAAGCATACGCTTAGTTTTGTGAGCCTATCTACCAGGTTAATGGAACACGGCAGCTCCCTGCTTGATCCGTTCAATCTGAGCAAGATGAGTCTGCACATGGGCTGTAAAGCTGCGGACAATATCCGTAACGCTGACAACCTCGCCTTTAAAATTAATCCCGCTTTTCTCCCACTCCCCGGCGCTTAGCCGGTTGAACAGCAGGCCATTGTAGTGAAGCAGACTGCGGAACAGCTCCAGACTGTCAGCGGCGTGGCCTGAATTGGAGTGCTGCCCGCTAACCCAAGCATCCTGATGAAATGCCGGGAGCTGCACCTCAGTGTCGGCCAGAATGTCACGGATGCGGAAGGAAACGACAATGCTGTGATCAGCCAAATGTGCCAGCACCTCGGTGACACTCCAACTGGCCGGTGCGGCTTTCCACTTTAGCTGTTCCTCCGTCAGATCTTCCAGTGCTTGTGCCAACTGGTCATACGTATTCAGATAATCCCGGATTTGCTCACTGCTCATTAAGTCCCCTCCAAAGGAAGTCCAGACTGCGGCTGGACCGGTGATGAATCAAAGCGGGACAAGGAAAATAGCTTGATATTCACTGTTGAAGCTCCGCCCGTCGCCAGGTCCGCCAATATTTCTCCTACAATGCTGGAAAATTTAAAGCCATGCCCTGAGAATCCCCCGGCCAGCAGCACATTGTCATGAGCCGGATGACGGTCGATGATGAAATCCTCATCGTGTGTATGCTCATATTTGCAGACTGCCCCTTTAAGCAGACGTCCGGCTGCGCCGGGCATATAAGTCTCCAGCACCTGCCGGAGATCCTTTTCATCACTTTCCTCACTGCCAAAAGGTGCAAGCGTCTCTCCCGGCTTCCACTCTCGGCCTGTATCATGGCGGCCAATCTTCAGCCCGGCCCCCCCTATACCGGGAAAGCCGTAATAACTGCCTTCCCTGGTACCCAGCGTAAAGCCCGGAAAGTTCCCGGCATCAAAGGCCGGAGTGCTCTGAAACCAGCCGACCACCTTGCGGATCGCATGGATCGGCAAGGCAGCAAATGCCGACAAGGACCCAAACCAGGCTCCGGCGCTGAGAATAGCCGCTGCTCCATAATAATCACCACTGCGGGTGTGCACGGTGACGCTATCTTCACGTGCCGTCACATTCAGCACAGATGTATTTGTCAGCAGTTGCGCTCCATGAACCAGTGCCAGCTTCCGGTAAGCAGCGATACATTTCTCGCTGTAGAGATAACCAGCATCCGGCTCGAACATCGCTTCGAAATGTTCAGGAAGATTCAGAGCGGGCCAGCGGCGGCATATTTCATCAGCATCCATCTGCTCTACCCGCACCTTTCGCTTCTCCGCTTCCGCAAGCCGGCCAGCGAAGGAATATACATTACTGTCTGCCAGATTCAATACCCCTGAGGGTACAAGCAGCTCTGTGCCACTCTCTTCCTCGGCTTCTTTCCACAGCACATGTGCCCGCAAAGCCATGTCAATATAAGTCGGATCACCACTGTATGCATGTCTGATCAGCCGGGTCTCCCCGTGATGGCTTCCCTCTGTATGTGGCGGATCAAAAGCATCGATCAGCAGCGTTTTCACGCCCCGTCTGGCCAGATGATATCCTGCACTCATGCCCATCGAGCCGGCACCAACGACAATCACGTCATAACTGCGGGAATTGGCTATGATGCTCACCCTCCTCCACAGAGAATCGCTCCAGTACCCTAACAGCCAGATCTGCAAAGAATGCGGCTCCCACTGGCAGTGCCGATTCATCCAGATCAAAGGAGGGATGATGCCACTCCCGGCTTCCGGCAGTACCCACGAAGACGAACAATCCGGGAACCACACGCTGATAAAAAGCAAAATCCTCCCCCGCCGGCGAAGGCTGAGGCCTCACACGGTGAAAGCCGAGCGCATCGGCTGTTTCTTCTCCGAGCCTGGCCAGCACGGGATCGTTGTTCACCGGCGGAGGACCGCCTAGCCAGCGCACCGTCGCTTCCGATCCTAAAGCGGCGGCCACTCCGGCCACCACCTGCTCAAACCGTTCAAGAACCCTGCTCCGCACAGCTTCATCAAAAGTGCGAATCGTCCCCTCCAGCACCGCTGTCTCAGGAATAATGTTCCAGGAACTGCCGCTGTGTACTTTCGTAACACTGACCACCGCACTTTGCAGCGCGCTGACATTGCGGCTGACAATGCTCTGGAGCGCAGTAATGATATGCGAAGCGGCTACGATAGGGTCGGTCCCTGCCTCCGGCACCGCCGCATGTGATCCGGCTCCCCGTATCTCCACCACAAAACCATCTGCTGCAGCCATTAACGGACCACCGGTAATTCCAATCGTTCCTACTGGTAAGTCCGGCTTATTATGCATGCCGATGACTGCACGGACGTTTTCCAACGCTCCGCTGTCTATGATCTGCTGTGCGCCTTTCGCCTTTTCCTCAGCCGGCTGAAACAGAAACCGTACCGTCCCTTTTAGCTGACTTTCCTGCCGCTTCAAGTGTTGGACCGCTCCAATCAGTGCTGCCGTATGAAAGTCATGACCACAGGCATGCATTTTGCCGGGATACAGCGAAGCATAGGACAGACCGGTTTCTTCCTGAATCGGTAACGCATCAATGTCGGCACGCAGAGCAATCACCGGTCCCCCCTGCTGTCCGCCCACTTCTGCGATAACTCCTGTTTTCAGCCCGTAGTCCGTGATGGTCGCTCCGGCCTGTTCCAGCAGCGCTGCGATATATGCTGTCGTATGATACTCTTCATTCGAAAGCTCCGGGTGCCGGTGCAAATGCCGGCGGATTCCAATCAATGTCTCCTTAAACGCCTCCGGACTGAACTCCACCGTTTGATTCGTCATACCGGACTCCCTCCTCAAAGTGTTGTAAGGACCTCAGCAAATGCTTCCCTTAACAATTCAAAGGAACGGACCCGTTTGTCAAAAGGCTGCACATTGGTTGTGACAATAAACTCTTCGACACCGGAAGCCTTAGCTAACGCCAGCAGCTGCTCGCGGACGGATTCCTTTGTGCCTTTGGTAATCTCCGGCTCCCGCTCTTCCAGCGTATAAGCTTCCTCGCTCTGCCGAGTGAATTCCTCGGCCTGCTCGCGGGTTGCAACCGTCAGCGTCTTGCCGCTGGCCAGATGAATCCGGATCAGCTTGTGCGCTCCAGCCAGCTCCCGGGCCTCCTCTTCCGATTCTGCGACCAGTACGGCAAGTGCAAGTATCGCTTGCGGTTCCTTACCTTGCGAGATGTCAAATCGGCTCTGGTAGACACGAATGGCTTCCACAGCCACTGCCTGATCCCCGCCTATGAACAAAGAGAACACATATGGCAGCCCCAGCTCAGCGGCGATTTCGGCACTCGCTACACTGGCACCTAACACATAAAGCTCAGGCGGAGTACCTGGAATCGGACCCGCCTTCAACCCAAACAGCGGATGATCCGCCTCCAGCCGGTTATGCACATATTTCTCAAGCTCAATAATTTTGTCCGTCAAGGAAGCCGCTTCTTCTCCCCCCTGCCGCAGTGCTTGCGTGCTTCGGGGTAAACCTCCGGGTGCGCGCCCGACCCCCAGATCCACCCGGCCCGGAGCAAGCGTTGCCAGCACGTTGAAATTCTCCGCTACCTTATATGGACTATAGTGCTGTAGCATGATGCCGCCAGAGCCGATTCGGATGCGCTCTGTCTTGGCCAGCAGATACGAGATCAGCACCTCCGGGGAGGAACCCGCCACCTGTTCGGAGTCATGATGCTCCGAAACCCAGAATCGGCGGAAGCCTAGACGCTCGGATAACTGCGCCAGCTTGACCGTATGCTGAAAGGCTTCTTCCGGCGTTTCACCGGGATAAATTGGACTTTGATCCAGTACGCTTATTGTAATAGCCATAGGGTTGCCTCCTAAATGGAATAGTTCAGCTCCGGCGTGATCCGCTTCAGGAACTGCTTGGTTCGTTCTTCCCGTGGATGGTTGAACACCTCCGCAGGTGTCCCCTCTTCGACAATAACTCCTCCATCCATAAACACCACGTGATTCGCCACATCACGGGCAAAGCCCATTTCATGCGTTACCACAATCATCGTGATGCCTTCCTTGGCAATTTTACGGATGACGGCCAGTACCTCGCCTACCAGCTCCGGGTCCAGTGCAGACGTAGGCTCGTCGAACAGAATCACTTCCGGCTCCAGCGCCAGCGCACGGGCGATGCCGACCCGCTGCTGCTGGCCCCCGGAGAGCTGGCTCGGATACGCATCCAGTTTGGCAGCGAGACCGACCTTTTCCAGCAGCGCTATGCTTCGGTTACGCGCTTCCTCCTTCGGAAGCTTTTTTACAACCAACAGCCCTTCCATCACATTCTCAAGCGCCGTTTTATGCCGGAACAGATTGTACTGCTGGAACACCATCGCTGTTTTTTGCCGCAGCTGATGAATCTCCTTTTTGCGGGCATGCTTGCAGTTCAACCGGAAATCACCAATCGAGATCTCTCCGTCGCCGGGCTTTTCCAGATAATTCACACAACGCAGCAGGGTGGTTTTGCCTGAGCCACTGGGTCCTAGAATAACGACCACCTCACCTTTGGTAACGGTTAGATCAATATTGTTCAGCACCTGATGGCGGCCGAAGGACTTGGATAGATGCTCAATCTTAATCATACGACTCCCCCCCGATTGTATAGGTTGATCCGTTTCTCGATCAGGGCAGTGGCCCGTTCAATCAGGAGCGTAAGCCCCCAGAAGATAAGCGCAGCCGCCAGATAGGCCTCAAAAAACTTCCAGTTCGTCGAAGCCACAATCTGGGCCTTGGCGTTGATGTCCACGACCGATACGGTAAAAGCAAGGGTTGATCCGTGCAGCATCCCAATGACGGAATTGGACAGATTCGGCAGACTAGCCGCCAGCGCCTGGGGGAAGACAATTCGCCGCAGCGCCTGGGGTGTGGTCATGCCCACAGAGTAGGCAGCTTCGATCTGGCCGCGGTCGACAGCAAGCAGACCGGAGCGTACCACCTCAGACATATAAGCTCCTGCTGTTATCGAAAAAGAAATATAGGCAAAACCGATCATTGGGATCGATACCGACCGGAAGACCCAGCCAAAATGGACAGCCAGCCCGTCAATCATCACTGGCAGCCCGAAATAGATCAGCAGCAAATGGGTAAGCATCGGAGTCCCGCGGATAAAAGTGACATACCCTACCGCCAGGGGATACAAAAGTGGGACTTTGTAAATCCGGATTAGAGCCACGGCCACCCCGATCACAAACCCGGCCACAACAGAGACCAATGTAATGTACAGCGTGGTAGGGATTGCACTCAGTATTTGTACGAACGCCGTCCATATAAACGAAGGGTCCAGCTTCACAATCCGCCACCTCCTTTACCCGGTCCCAGCTCTGCAATGATCCGCCGGTAAGAACCGTTTTTTTGCAGTCTGAACATTTTTTTCGCGGGACTGCTCCGTTCCTCATGACGCAAGAGGCGCCGCTCCGCCACCAGCAGCAGCTTCTCAATCGTAAAACTGATCACCAGATAGATAAGGGCGAGCGCAATATAGGTCTCAATAAAATGCTGGCTGATGCTGCCGAGTGTCTGTGCCTTTCCCGTCATCTCCATCACCCCTAGGGTAAAGGCAAGTGATGTATCTTTTAGCAGCGCGATGACCAGATTGGAGAATACAGGAATGGCAATTCCTAACGCCTGAGGCAGCACAATTCGTGAGAAAGCCTGATAGGATGTCATTCCTGTCGCATATGCCGCTTCTACCTGCCCTCTGTCCACAGCCGTTACAGAAGCGCGGATCATCTCGGACATGAAGGCTCCCGTATGCAGCCCGTAGGTCAGAATCACAAAGAACAGTACAGGCGTCCGTGTCACATCCACAGAAACAAGCTTCAAAATTTCCGGCAGGCCGTAATAGAACAAGAACAGCTGGATTAATATCGGGGTCCCCCGGAAAAATGAGATATAGATCTCCGCGCAGGTCTTCAGGACCGGCACCTTGTACAGGCGGGGGAGGGCAATAAGGAATCCGACAAGGACACCCGCCAGCAAAGAGCAGGCGACAATCAAAAGCGTGGTACCCAGCGTAGTCAACAGCTTGGGCAAAAATGAGAATACATAGCTGATATCAAACGGTGCACCCATACAGCACCCCCTTCCCCCGATCTATGGTTCTGTTCACTTCACCGATGCATCGGTAACATCCGCTCCCAGCCATTCTGTGCTCAGCTTGCCAAGCGTACCGTCTGCCTTTAATTCCTTGATAGCTCCGTCAATGGCATCTGAGAGCTTTTGCGATTCAGCTTCATTTTTGCGGAAGACATACAGAATGTCTGCGGAGGACAGTTCATCGCCTACAGCCTTCAGCTTGCCTTGCGGATCAATGACCGGCAGTACAAAATCTGCAGCGAGCGTTGCATTCACCCGTCCCGAGCTAATTTGGCTTACCGTATCATTGGCGGCTCCGTTCTGATAGACGATCGTAATCGCATTGTCATGCTCCTTGTTGTAGTTCTCCAGAATGGTGGACTGCGCACTGGTCGCACTGGTCAACACCTTTTTACCTTTCAGATCATCCAGCGACTGAATCGGATCGTTATTGTCCTTGGCAACAATAATGCGGTTTCTCCAATGGGCGTAGGCTTCTTTGTTAAAGGAGTACTTTTGCTCCCTCTCCGGGTTTTTCTCCATGACGTGAGCGACCAGATCAATTTTTTTGGTGTCCAGACTCAGCAGCAGATTGCTGAAATCCATCGTCTGCAGTTCAAATTCGTACTCCGGCAGACGGTTGTCAACTTCCTTGATCAGTTCCACATCAAAACCTGACAGCTTGCCGTTCTCATCGATGTAGCATACCTTGGGAAAACCAGTTCCTGTACCGACGACGATCTTGGTCACTTGGGCTGGCTTTTCTGTTGCGGCAGAAGGTTCTGCCTTAGTTTGTGGTGCTGCTTCAGCTACATTGTTGCCCTTATTGCTGCTCGCACTATTATTACCGCAGCCTGCAATCGCAAGCGTCAAAATCAAAGCATAGGCTAGCGAGATTGTCTTCTTCGTCTTCTTCATCTTTTATATCTCCTTTAAATGGAAGTTGTTGGATCTGCAAGCTTCTTTCTCATTAGAACCATAATCCCGTCGCCATTGCCGGGGTCCAGCTCCACAAATTTTTCGTACCCCCGCCGTTCATACATTGAAACCAGCCAGGGATGTTTTTGCGCTGTTGCCAAAGTTACAGCAGATGCTCCCAGCTTGCCGAGGATGATATTCTCCTCCACCCAATCCAGCAGCTTGCCGCCATACCCTTTTCCGCGGGAGTCCGGATTGACCGCAAACCACTTGACAAAAGGAAGCTCAGTAAGCGTCTTGATCTCCTCGCCCTTGGGAAGCGTGACCGTCGCCTGCACACTGTTGTCAATTTCAAGTACATAACACTCGTTACTGGCTATATTATCTTCGATCAGGGCCACATCGGCTGTAGCTGCCGGCCAATGCAGCCCGAGTTCACGAATCATGGCATAGGCGCGATATGTAATATCCTGCAATCGCTGTGCATCTTTAAGCTCTGCAAGCCGGTAGACCTCCCCCATCTCCAATCCCTCCAGCAAATCATATTATATAATCCCTATATAATTAGTGGTGATTATATGCAATTAACTTTATCACTGCATGCAACCATGCGCTAATAGAGTTTTTTAATCCATTTATACAATAAATCGATTAGGCGTTTTGCCCGGCACGATCTCCAGCAGGCTTTCAATAAATCCGGCATGCTCCCCATTCAGAGAGATCAGGCTGGTCCGCAATGAGATACCCTCCGTCTCGGAAATATCCACCCGTATCAAGGTACCGGCTTTCACTTCATCCTGAACACTCAGGGCCGGGAGAAAGCAAATACCCGCTTTTCTGATCACCAGCTTCTTGGCTGTCTCCAGATTATCTACCTGATACACAATATTCGGCGGCTGCTCCATGCTCTCCAATACGCGGTGGAGCCGCAACCAATCCAAAGAACCGCATTCAAAGAAAACAAGCGTCTCCTCGCGAATACTCTGAATGGTAGTGCGGCCCGGCCCGGGCTGTGCCAGAGGATGTCCCTCGTACACATATAAGGAGATGGGGTCTTCACAGAATGGATAGGCCTGGATCGCAGGATTCACTACTTTACGGATAAAGGCAAGATCAATATCCTTCGCTTTCAGCTTGTCAATCAAAGCTTCGGTGGGCGCTGTTGTCAGTTTGAGCGTCAGGTTTGGATAAGCGCTCTTCAAATGCAGCAGAAGATGCGGCATCAGATAATTGGAGACCGATACCGTACTCCCGATTCTCAGCTCATCCGGAACAAGTCCTTTCGATTGGATTTGATGTTTGCCTGATTGGTAGACCTGCAGAATTTGCTGAGCGTAGGGGAGGAACTGCCTGCCTTTTTCTGTGAGATGAATCTGCTTGCCGAGCCGGTCAAACACTCTGCAATCCAGCTCCCGTTCGAGCGACTGAATACGGGCAGTCACTGTAGGCTGGGAAATATACAGGACATCTGCCGCCTTATTGAAGCTCCCATAGTGGTTGATATATACAAAGGCCTCAATATTTTCGATGTTCAATTGCCTTCCCCTCCATCTCACTCATATAATATTTACTTTTCCAATCGATTAACAAGGAATTAAAGCAGTACTTACCTATAGATTTATTTTATATCTTATTCACAGCTCCTTTTCTTGTCAACTAATCACTCTTATAGATAGAACTTTTCTATCCTTATATCAGAAATGTTAAATCCCTCTTATATTCATCGGATTTGTCGATTATAATGAAGGTCATTCATTTGGATTAGGAACAGGAGGCATACGATGTCCAGCTTCAAAGAGATCCATATCCGCAACGCAGCGGATTCAGACCGTGATGCCATTGCCGAACTACTGCTGGAGGCCTATGGTCAATATGCTGCCGAACTGCCTGAGCCCTTTTGGGCTGAATACCGTCATTCCATTCTTGATTCTGTAGATGGAACTGCTCCATATGCGCGGATCATCGCTGAGATGGACAACCGGATTATCGGAAGTGTGCTGCTCTTCCTCTCCTCTGAGAAAGCGTATGGGAGACCGGAGCTGGGCATCCATTCCCCGATTATCCGTCTACTGGCCGTCTCACCGGGTGTACGGGGCCGCGGGATTGCAGCACTACTCATCCGCGAAGCAGCCAGAATATCCAAGGAGCTTGGAGCCGCTACCCTGAATCTCCACACCTCGGATATGATGGCTTCAGCGATCAGGCTCTACGAAAGACTAGGTTTCCAGCGGGCCTATGACACCGATATTATGAACGGAAATACCCTGGTCAAGGGCTATTGCCTTGATCTGGAAGCCTTCTCCAGTTCTTATAGATAAGGGATACCCTATTAACTTACCTTTGTAAATTGAATAGATTGTAATTGCTCATCCGCTCCTTTAAAATTAACCTTATATGATGAATAAGGGGCTTTACCTATGAATTTTACAGCGATTGACTTTGAAACTGCCAACTCCAGCCGCTCCAGCGCCTGCGCTTTGGGGCTTGTTCAAGTGAGAGAAGGCGCAGTGAGCGCCGAGCATGTATGGCTGATTGATCCGCAGCAGCGGTTCGATGGCATGAATATTGCAATTCACGGGATCACCCCCTCAATGGTTGAGGGTAAGCCTACGTTTGACGAGCTGTGGCCAACGCTTGAACCGCTGCTGCAGGGAGAGGTTGTGGTAGCGCATAACGCTGCCTTTGATATGAGTGTCCTGCGTTATTGTCTGGACCGCTCGGCCTTCAGCTATCCGGATTTTCAATACATGTGCACCTACCTGCTTGGCAAAAAGATGCTGCAGGAGCTGCCCTCCCATAAACTGAATGTGATGTCCCAGTATTTCGGGATCAGCCTGAAGCATCACGATGCACTGGATGATGCCAGGGCCGCAGCTGCCATTCTGCTCAAGCTGATGGAACGCGGGCAGCATACTGATCCCTTACATCTGGCCGGGAGTCAAGGCTATAAGGCTGGAACGATGTATGCCGGCGGCTATACCCCTTTCAAGTCTCCGCCTAAGAAAGCTGCCAAGAAACCTTCAGCCAAAAAATCTGCTACCACCAAACCTTCCGGTGCTCCGGGTCTTTCATCCTCTTCTGTTTCCCTGGGCCGGAAAGATATCGGCGGTTCATCTAACTTTAGCAGTTTCTTTTAAATTCTGCCCGGACCGCCAGCGCTTCCCCCAGCACACAGAACCCCGATCCATGTAGCGGATCGGGGGTTCTTCTTGCTTCTTCTTGCTACACAACCCTATCTATATCCATTGAACTTGAAAACTACTAAAAAGGGTAAATGACGGAGGAGAAGTTTGGAACTGGAGGAGCGAACGCGTCCGCCTTTATATTTGGATTTCTACCGCGTCCAGCGGTTTCAATCAGGAAATCCAAATATAACAGCGGCCGGAAGTCCAAACATTCTCTGCAGTTACGTTCCATCCCGCGTTAGTATAATTTCAGTTCAGCTTATCTAGATCTTCAACCGATACACAGCCTTATTCTCCAGCCCCCGGATGAATGGCGTCCATTCCTCAGTCTCCGGTGTCGTATCCAGCGCGTCTTCCACCATCTGCAGCTTCGCATCCATCGCATCAATATGATGAAGAGCCACGGCCTCTGCCGTCTGCGGCTGAACCGGGCTTCCCCACTCACCCAGGTTATGGTGGGATAATACGAGATGCTGTAAGCCGAGCACTTTTTCCGATTCCAAATCAATACCTGAGCGGATCGCTGCCTCAGTGATCCAATTAGAAGCCATAGAGATATGACCGATCAGCTTACCCTGCACACTGTAGTCAGACACAATCCCGAACTGCGAGATCATTTCCTCGGGCTTGGCGATATCATGCAGAATAATCCCCGCCTTCATCAGGTCGGGATTCAGGAACGGCCGCTGCTTGCAGAGGAACTCCCCGATTTCCAGCATCCGCACCATATGATAAGCAAGACCGGCAAAATAAGCGTGATGATGGGTTTTGGCAGCCGGATAATGCATTAATTTCTCTTCCACTTTACCCACACAAAACGATACAATGGTCGCAATCTCCGTGTCGGTGATGCTATTCATCACTCCCTTGATGGTATGAATCAGATCCACCGGACGAATGGGTGCGGACCTTATAAAATCAGTCAGTGAAACATTATCCGAATCACTTGCCAGTCTGATCTTGGTAACCTTCACTTGAAGCTTTTCGCGGTAGGTATGCGCAACCCCGCGTACCTTCACAAGTGCCATCGGGAAAAAGGTCTCTTTATCCGTTGTGCTTACATCCCAAAATTTGGCCGAGATTTGACCGCTGGAATCTCCCAGAACAATATCAAAATAATCCTTTGGAGGAGTACCGTTTGTTTGTTTGATTACCAGCTCCCGTAGCAGATAAAAGCCGACAAATTCATCCTGCGGAGATAGCTGTTTAATAAGTGTCATTTTGGAGCCTCCCATTACTAACAGGATCTTAGCCTGTTGTGTATATTAAACTTTAGACATTCACCTCCAAAATCCCTCTAATTACTATACGATTCCTAATTGGATTTATGCTCTCGTCCCACTACATGCCGTTCTTCATCGATAAAAAAAGGGGTTATCCCAGGCCAATTGCAAATGACCAAGGATAACCCCTTCAATGCTTATTAGGAAATTACTTGCCTGCGGTTTCCAGAGCGGCTTTGATCGCTTCTACCACTTTGGCGGAAACTGCCTTCTCATCATCGTTGGAACCGAATGCAGCCGCACGATATCCGTACTTGTGCAGACCAGAACCGGACGAGGTAGTCTCAATTTCCGCTTTTACAGCCTTTTCAGCGTCAGTCAATTGATTGAGTCCCTTTACTTTGCCTGCATAGTCCAGGAAGTAGAGAACCATGTTCACAGGAACACCGTTTTTGACATAGACCATAACATTTACCGACTTGTCAGTACTTACACCAATGAAGGTTCCGTCAAAGTAAGCTGCTTTGTTCGCTTCAGTAACTTCGGCTTTGCCGTAAGCTCTGTCCACAGCAGCCTTTAGTGCCTTGCTGCTGCTGGTTGCGCCAGATATTGCATCTACTTGCTGAACGCCTTCTCTGGTGCCTGCGGCAAGGAAGCTGGCTGTCAGCTGAGGAAGGGCTTTTTGTACTTCAACATAAGCGTTTTTACCCAGGTCAACCATGTTCATGCCTACACGGGTAAGCGTTACATTTACGATTTTACCATTACGCAGGGTAACATCAGCTTTGTTGGTTCCTTTATCATAAGCATCACCATAGGCGGTGAATGTACCGTCTTTATAAGTGCCTTGAACTTTGGAAGCATTGGTCAAAGCGTCAACCAGAGCTGCCTTTGCTGCTGCAGACAAGGTTTCTTGACCGTTTACATAATCCATTTCTACGCCTTTGTCCAGCATAGCTGCTGTAAGCTGGTTCACCAGCGTTTTTTGTTCTGGAGTCAGCTTGTCGTCAGCAATTAGCTTGCCGTCGGTTCCAAACAAGCTCATTTTAATACCAGTTACCTGGTCTGCTGCTACATCAACAAGCAGCAGGACTTTGGAAGCATTGTCTACACCGGCAAATTTTCCGTCAAAATACTGGCCGGCTGTTGGAACTTTCAGAGCCTTTTCAAAAGCTCTTTCTACAGCCTGATTCCAGCCGTGGCTGCTTTCGGTAGCGCCGGAAATGCCGTCTACTTTCTCATCATAATTAGCGATATAAGAACCATTTGCAAGTAATTTTGCAGTCATTGGTGCATTGGCGTTTACCACTTCGGCATAGGCAGTTGCACCTCTGTCGATCAGGTTGGTGCCCAGTCTGTACAGCTTTACATCTACCAGCTTGCCGTTGCGGATAATCACATCTGCTCTTTCTACGCCTACGCTTCTTGCAGTACCGTAAGAAGAATAGAATCCGTCAATGTAAGCGGAAGTGTTGTTGATGGTAGCGTTTTGTTCAGCATCCCAGAAAGCCTTGATAGCAGCCTTGGATTCTGCTTCGTAGCCGGCAACTGGCTGAGCGGAAGAACCGTTAGCGAGCAGTACAGGTGTAATTGCCGTAATCGCAGCAGTCTGTTCTGCAGTGTACGCCTTCTCATCCACGAAACTTCCATTGGCATTCAGCGGATACAGCTTAACAGCAGTAAGCTTGTTCGCATCGTAGCTGGCGAATACTGCGTATTTGCCTTCTGGATCCACACCCATGTGGTCTCCGGCAAAATAAGTAGCATCAGCAGGTTTTACCTTAAGCGATCTTTCAAACGCTCTGTCTACCGCCAGCTTCCAGCCGTTGCTGGAGCGTGTTGCGCCGGAAACAGCATCAACTGCTGCTGCACTGTCTCTGGTTTGGCCAAGCAGTCTTTCTTTCATTAAACCGTAAGCCACCCATACGCCGCTGTAATTGTCGCGTGCATTGACATCGATGATTTTCGGATTGGTTCTCATAAGCTCGATAGCCGTAATCTTGCCATCTTTGATTGTTATTTTAGCGCCTTCAGTACCTTTGGAGTAAGCGTTACCATAAGCAACGTACACTCCATCCTGATACACAGCTTGTTTTACTGTTACAGGTTTAGCAGTTGCTACCGGTTTGGCTGTAGTAACTGGTTTAGCTGTAGCAACTGGTTTTGCCGTGGCAGCTGGTTTGGCTGTAGCAACTGGTTTGGCTGTCACTTTTGGCGTTGCTGCCGGTTTGGCTGTAACAACTGGCTTAGCTGTCGCTTTTGGTGTTGCAGCCGGTTTAGCTGTCGCTTTTGGCGTTGGTTTCGCTGTTGCTTTCGGTGTTGGCTTAGCCGTTGGCTTTGGCGCAGCGGCTGGTTTGGCTGTAGCTGCCGGTGCTTCTTCCGATGCTGCTGAAACCGCATCCACCTTCAGGTTCAGAGCTGGTGCATTAATCGTGTACGCAAGTGGTGCGAGCAGCAAAGCTGCGGTGACTGTCAAAGAAATTAGCTTTTTCAATGAGTATTCTCCTTTACCATATCCCCAGTAGTATGTAGCATTTCAAATACAAGCTTTACCATGCTTATCGTCTCTTCTGTTCTTATGAGGTTCCTCCTTTGTCTTCATAAGACATAAGAGCCCATCCCCCCTCTCCAGTTCGTGCGCGACCCATCCCGTGTACGAAAGAATGCATCCATTTTATATGGTCTATACAAAAGGTGAATTAATTCACATAAAAGGATTCAAGCCTGCCAGCGGTAATTTCTGGCTTGATGGTATCAAATTTATCCTTTGATTCTCTGTATACAAAATCACATACCCTATAAGAAACATCACTATTTCGAAATTAATTCAAAATAGGTACTTTTATTTCCTCTCATTTTCTCCCATTTACTCCGGGTTATGATAATCATGTGATTCTTTATATTGTATTCTCAATAATGGATGTGATATTTTAAAACGATGTCTATTGAATAGAAAAGAGTCCTAACCTTGCTGTCCCCCCTCCTGCCGGAGTCATTCTCGCTCAAATTGGAACAGTCCCCAATGCCAAGGCCGTCCGGCCCTATCTGCAAACAATGTATAAGCTGGCCATCGAAGGCCGGGAGCTGCTCGAAGAAGGCGGCGGGCAATCAGACACCTCATTGCAAGACTGGATCTGATAGTCCCCTTCATATGCTTAGAAAATAATACAAGCCGCCTATCCGCATCAAAACATGCGAGTAGAGCGGCTTGTCAGCCTGATTCCGTAAGGACTCTATGAATGAAAGTTCGACTCATGCAGTCAACTGTTTGTATTTGGAAGTCAATTCCTCAAACCATTGCTTATCCTGTAACGACAGTGCAAAATCGATTAATTCGGCGATTTCTCCCGGCTGCAATTCAGGTGAATCGTTGAAACTCACCTCTGCCCATGCCACAGCCTCTCCGTCAGCACCTTCTGCAAAATCATAAGAAAAACGAAGCTTGATATCACTCTCCAAAAATTCGTTCCTCAGGAAGTACAGCACCTCACACATCAGAACCGGCCGGGTATGGTTGTCAAAGATACACTCCATAACCTTGGCCCAGTAGTGCTGGTTGCTGAGATGCAGCTTGTCATTGGTTAACAGATACTGCTCACCTTGAAAATCATTAACGAACCTCAGTTCAAGCGGCTCCATTTTAAAAATCGCCGCGATTTGCTTTCTGGTGATATTCACGATGTCCTGCGTATCCAATCTCATCATTTCATACACCCCGTTCCTCATATTTGGGCTTTCCGTACCTTGTCATCATCACAATAAGGCAATAATTTTAATTAATTTAAAAGTATTATCGTCTATTTTCTGCTGTTTGTTAATGTTTTTTATGAAAATTTTAAAAAAACATGTTTCTTAATGTGATGAAATGGTTAATTTATATGTTTTGATTACAATATCGTTACTTTTACAGCCCAAGGAGTCTAAAAGTACTACATCAAGCGATTATTTCCATAGTAAAAATGGGGTATCCCAGTCAAATGAATGACTGTAGACACCCCATCGCTCGAACTGGCTATTTTGAACTATACAAATAAGGAAACGAGTTGAATTCCCTCTTCCGGCGAAATGCGGACCAAGCCTTTATCGGAGATGCGCAGGGTCGGGATCACCGCCAGCGCAAGCAAGGACAAGGTCATAAAGGCATAATTCAACGTACACCCCGAATCATAAAGCGCTTTGCTGATCGCCGCAGATTGTGCCGCTGCAATTTCGAACGGCTCTACGGACATCAGTCCGGCAATAGCCAGCGGAAAAAGCGTGGTTCCGGTGGCTGTGATTACAGCCACACCGCCCTGAGCTTCAGCTACCGCCCCCGCCGCTGTCGCCATCAGTTCATCATCATTGCCAATCACCAGCACATTGTGGCTGTCATGGGCCACGGTCATGGCTATGGCCGCAGGCTCATGGAAGCCGATTCCTGCTACAACACCAACCGATTTGTTGCCGGTTCCTTTGTGGCGCTCAAAGACAGCTATTTTGCAAAGATCGTTCTCCACTTGCAGTCTTCCTGCTTCTACGGGCAACTGCAGAATGAGCTCCTCTGTCTCCACATGGTTCTCAATAACACGGATGACCCGTGTTGACAGATTACCAGACTCAATGGGCGCATGGATCACAAAATCCTCAGCCACTGGGAGCTGCGGCAAATGAACTGAAGTCAGCACTTCATCAGGATACGTATACGTCTCGAGGGGAGCAGTAATGAACCCATTCTCGGCCACTACAACGCCTGCCGCTATAGTCATCACTACATGAACATCCGCCAGATTGCCATCCAGCAAAATCATATCGGCACAGGACCCCGGTGTAATCGAGCCGATATCACGGGCAACTCCAAAGCGCTCAGCAGTGTTGATCGTCGCCATTTGAAAGGCGGTCACCGGCTTTACCCCTTGAGAGATGGCATGGCGCACCACAAAATCCATATGACCTTCGTCGCGCAAGGATTCCGAGCTGCGGTCATCGGTCACGAGCAGCATCCGGCGCGGGTCCAGCCCATGCTCCGTGTGTGCGGTAATCGTCTTCGCCACATCATGCCAGGCGGAGCCGCGGCGCATTTTGGCATACATGCCCAGACGGACGCGTTCGATTACATCCTCGGCCGTGACACACTCATGATCGCCGGTTACGCCAGCGGCCGCGTACACCGGCAGCCTCCAATCATTCGAAGGCCAGGTGAAATGCCCATCTACCACCCGGCCTGCGAGCAATGTCGCCTGGATTTCCCCGAGCATTTTTGCATCGCCGTAAACCACACCGGGGAAGTTCATCACTTCGCCCAGCGCAATAACGTCGTCGCCCCAAGTATAGGCTTCCGCTACCTCGTCCGGTCCTATGGAAGCACCGGTCGTTTCAAATTCCGCACCCGCCGATGGCACACAGGAGGCTACCTGCATATATGCAGCGAGCGGTGTTCCGCGCATCTCCTCCAGCATCAGCTGAATACCCTTCAGTCCGAACACGTTGGCAATCTCATGCGCGTCGAAGAATCCGCCTGTAGTACCAAGCGGCAACACCGCGCGGGCAAATTCCGTCACCGTCAGCTGTGTGCTCTCAATATGACAGTGTCCGTCCAGCAGACCCGGAGCCAGATATCTACCGGCGGCTTCAATGACCTGAGTGCTTTCGCCGATCATGTGTGAGACGTCCTTGCCTACATATGCGATACGTCCGCCCTGAACGGCGACAGACATCCCCTCCAGAATTTCACCAGAGCATACATTGACGAGGGTGCTTCCAGTAACAACCAGGGTAGCCGGCAGATCGCCTCGCGCGGTGGCCACAAGATCCGGGACACAATCGGCAAGCGGTTTTCTTTTATATAACATATACTTCTCTCCTCCCGTGGGCATGTACAAACAGCATTATACCGGATAGGATAGCTTTAATCCGCATTTGCTTCATATACATCTAATGCCGCCTGAACGCCAAGCCCGCAAGGAACCGCATAGCCGTGCCGCAACAGGGCAGCCTCCAGCGCGCCCAGCACACGCAGTACATTATTCTCACGGCAGCTGAAGCCCATGGTGCCAATGCGCCAAATCAGCCCTTTTAATGGACCGAAAGAGCTGGCAATCTCAATGCCAAAGCGGCTAAGCAGCATCTCCCGCACCGACTCGCCGTCCACCCCTTCCGGAATGAGTACACAGGTCACAACCGTCAGCTTGCTCTCCGGGTCCCCGTACAGCTCTAGGCCCATCGCCGTAAGTCCAGCGACCAGAGCCCGTTCGTGCAAGGCATGCCGGGTATGCCGCTCCCGAAGCCCTTCTTCCAGTACGAGCCGCACTCCCTCCCGCAGTGCGTAGAGCATGGAGGTCATTTCAGTATGGTGATTCAGCCTCTGTTCGCTCCAGTAATCCTGCAGCATGCCCAGATCAAAATAATTGCTGCGAACCACTGGCAGCTCACTGCGCTGAGCTCCGCCTGTGCGCAGTCCGCGTTCTACCTGTTTACGCTTCATAAGTTTGGCTTCGGCGCGCTCATTATAGGTTACCGGCGCCATGCCTGAAGGAATGGACAGGCATTTCTGTGTGCCACCGATAACGGCATCCAGCATCCAGGCATCCGTCTCCACCGGCACTCCGCCAATAGTCGCCACAGCATCCACAATCAGCAGCGCATCGTGCTCACGGCAGGCCCACCCAATCCCGGCCAGCGGCTGCATCCGTCCAGTCGAGGTCTCGCCATGAACCATGGCAACCACGTCAGGTTGGAAGCTCTTGATCGCGGTGATGACTTCTTCCGGCGTAAATACACTGCCCCAGGTTTTCTCGATCGTGAATACCTCGGCACCGCAGCGTTCGGCGATCTCATGCAGCAGATGGCCGAACCGCCCATAGATCGGAATCAGCACACGGTCACCCGGAGCGATCAGGCTGACCATTACCGCTTCAATACCGGAGCGTGAGGTACCGTCCACGGGATAAGCCCATTTATTCTCCGTTGCGAACAGCTCGCGCAACATCCCCATCGTCTCATTCATAATGTCTGTAAATTCAGGATCGAATTGTCCGAGTACCGGAAAAGACATCGCCCGCAGCACGCGCGGATCGACCTCCACCGGTCCGGGGGTCATAATGCACCGCAGGGATGGCGACAAATCTTCGTACCGCTTCATGATCATCTCTCCCTCTATAGGTTCAGCTTTCCTCATAGGCAAGCTTATATAATAATGCTGTCAGAACATCCAGCCCAGCCGCCAGCTCTTCCGGTGAGGAGTATTCTTCCGGAGAATGGCTGATCCCTGCCCGGCTGGGCACAAAAATCATCGCCGCCGGACACCTTGGTGCGAACAGCTGGCCATCATGCCCCGCTCCGCTCACCATACTGCGGAAGCTTCTCCCCTGCTCCTGGCAGATGTGTTCAAGGGCTTCACAGAGCGCCGGGTTCATCGGCGCGGGAGACGTAGCCAGCGTCTGCTCAAGCTCAAGCTTAAGCCCGCGCCGGGCCGCAATCTCTCCGAACTTTGTCATGACCCGGGAACAGAAGCTCTCCAGCCGCTCTGTCTCACTGTGGCGGATATCCAGCGTGAACTGCACTTCGCCCGGGATCACATTCGAGGTTCCCGGAAAAACTTCCAGCCTGCCGGTAGTGGCTACCAGCGGCTCTCCCGCTTCCACAGCAAACTGCTCAAGCGCAGACAGCATCTCCGCTGTACCGGCAAGCGCATCCTGGCGCAGCCCCATCGGCGTTGTTCCGGCATGATTCGCGGTTCCAATGACTCTGGCAGTGAATCGTCTTTGGCCAACAATTGCCTGCACCACCCCGATTTGCTGGGCGGACTGCTCCAGAATGATTCCCTGCTCGATATGCAGTTCGACATACATCCCGATGTCGTCTCTCCGGGCGGAATTCATAAGGCGGTCACCGTGATCATCATGATCAGTCCGGCTCCCCTGGTTTAGTAGGCCGCAGGACTCCATCGCCGCCATGAGTGTAATCCCCTCCAGATCAGAGACAGACTCTGCCACGCTTCCGTTATATAGGCCCGTCACATTCCCGGAACCCCAGAACGTCAGCGGAAAGCGGCTCCCCTCCTCCTCACAGAACGCAGCAACCTCCAGCGTCCGCAGCGGCGGCCCAAAAGTTACTGCCAAATAGTGCATCGCGGTGACAGCAGCCGCTACTCCATAAGCTCCGTCATATTTGCCGCCGTTCATCACGGTGTCGATATGGGAGCCGGTAAGGATGACTTTATCGGAATCCTGTGATCCGCTCAGCCGTCCAAAGACATTACCTACTGGATCCGTATGAACCTCCAGGCCGAGCACAGCCATTTTTTCCTGCAAAAAATGCTGTGCCCTGCTCCACTCCGGCGTATATAACAGGCGGGTAACACCCGGCCCCGGAGTGCTGAACGCTGCCAATTCCTCGAGCAGCTCCAGCATATCCGTAGCCGGTGCGTGCAGGAACGGCCTCTTCATAGAGCCGGCTGCGCATAATTAATTTGCAACCATTCCCCTTTGTCCGGCGAGACCACACCTTGTTCAGCGGTATATACCACATTCCCCCGGCAGATCGTGGCTGTAACCTTGCAGGATAAAGTCATTCCGGTATAGGGGCTGTGCTTGTGCCGATAGAACAGATCCTCTGCAGCCAGTGTGTAATCGGCCGTTGGGTTCAGAAGCACCAGATCGGCATCCAGCCCCAGCGCGATAGAGCCTTTGCGGTGGTCAAGTCCGAATCGCCGCGCCGGCTTCTCCGACAATAAAGCCGAGACTAGGGTGACCGGCAGTCCGCGTACATGAACTCCTTCATGGAACATCAGCTCCAGGCTGCTCTGGGCCCCCGAGATCCCGCCCCAGGCTTCAAAAAACGTTAAATCAGGATTCAGCTTAAGCTCAGGCGGACAAGGCGAATGATCGGAGGCGATCAGATCGATTTTGCCCTCAGCCAGCACCTCCCACAGCTTTTGCTGCTCTTCAAGGCTTCGGAGCGGCGGAGCGCATTTGGCTACAGGCCCCAGCTGTTCCATGCTGTCTTCACTCAGCATCAGATAATGCGGACAGGTTTCCGCCGTCACATCCAGTCCGCGCTGCTTCGCAGCATGGATCATCTCAATCGCGGCAGCCGTGCTGATATGCACGAAATGCAGCCGGCAGCCGGTGCGTTCACTGTACAGCAGCGCCCGTGATACTGCCTCAAGCTCCGCAATCGCAGGGCGGGAAGCCGCGAAGTCCCGCGCTCCGGTCTTACCGCTGCGTACGGCATCCGCCGATAACACGGCCGTAATATCTTCACTCTCCGCATGCAGGGCGAGAATACCGCCGAGTGCAGCGATTTTTTGCATTCCCAAATACAGCGTCTCGTCATCCACCTCACGGAAACGCCCTTCTCCTTCACCGCCAGGATTAGAGATAAAGGCCTTGAAGCCAGTCACGCCGGCCTTCGCCAGATCCTCTAAATCCTCCAGATTCCCTGGAACAAGACCGCCCCACAATACATAATCCACTGCAGAATTCCCGGAGGCAGCTTCTGTCTTGAGCTGAAGTGCAGCCTGATTTACCGTAGGCGGATTCCCATTCAGCGGCATATCCGCATAGCAGGTACACCCCCCTGCTGCTAACGCTGCCGAACCGGAACGAAATCCCTCCCAGTGGCCAAACGCCGGTTCATTAAAGTGTACATGCATATCGATCATTCCCGGCAGTACATAGTGCCCCTCCGCATCTATGAGCGTGGTATCTGCCGCCGCCCGAAGCCTTTGGCCCAGTGCAGCGATCTTTCCGTCCTTAACCCCAACATCCAGCTTCCGTACTTCTCCGGGCAGCACGACATCTCCATTTTTGATAATGAGCTCGTATGATTCCTCCATGAATCGGTCACCTCCGGTCATTAACTCTTGCTCTATTTAGCTGCCCCGGTATGTACTGTAGCCTCCGGGAGCAACAAGCAGCGGAACATGGTAATGGTCTTCCGTCTTGGCGATATTGAACCGGATCGGGACCTGTTCCAGAAAAAAAACTCCTTCCAGTCCGTTACCTCGAAAGTAATCTCCAGCCATGAACAACAGCTCATAGCAGCCCGGGACTAGTTCCACTCCTTCCAGCAGCGGAGCATCCAGTCTGCCGTCATGGTTTGTAGTTGCCTCACGCAACAGCTTGAATGAGCCTTCCGTAAGGCTCCAAAGTTGCAGTTTCATCCCCGCGGCCGGCAATCCACGTGACAGATCCAGCACATGAGTTGTCAGACGCCCGCTCATGCTCCAGACCCTCTTTTCCAGCTATGTCTATCTATCAAGCGGATGCTCACAGACTGCTGAACCGTTCCCGCATTCATTTCAAAATCATCAGCAATCCCAAGTCTGCATCCCGAATTCCCCAATTCACAGGCTATACCTACTATCCCCGCTCCAGTCATGGTAGAGCACCTCCGCTGGTTCTATTGGTCCTATATCTTCTGTTTCAATTCACTCTCGCTTTATAGCTCTGGAGCCTTCTCCTGAATCAGATCATTCAGCCGGAAAGCGGTGATTTTGCCAATCTCAGTAAGCGCCTGCTCCCACTCTTCCTCCAGTGTCCGGTTCACACGTTCTTCAATAGACTGGATGATATCGTCCTTATTCTTGCCGCGCACAGCCAGGATAAATGGAAAGCGGAATTGTTTCGTATATGCGGCATTCAGCGCGGTAAGCCTGGTGAATTCCTCCAGAGTCAGGCGGTCCAATCCAGCCCCCTGCTGCTCCGCTGCCGATAACGGACTAACCTGAAGCCGGGTCGCCAAATCCGGATGTGCGCGCAAAAGTTCCTCTACCTGTTCTTGCTCCGCATTACGCGCCGTATGCACCATAATCTTGTGCAATTCTGCGATGGAGTGAAACGGAATATGCGTATACGCCCCCTCCGCTACCCAAGGCGAATGTTCGAAGATTCCTCCAAGATTCACTACAAATTCCGCTTTGCTCATACGGTTTATCTCTTCCAGTGTCAAAAATATAGGCGGTGTCATCGTCACAGGCTTTCCTTCTTTCTCCAGTTAACTCTTTCCCGATTGCTTTTAATTTTAACTTAGATGCTCGAACTGCATAAAATGGGCGTGAGATTCAGAACCGCTGCTCCCGAATGAACGGAGTTCCCAGTGATTCCGGTGTGCCGGAGGGCTTGTTGCGGTTGCGGTAGCCGAGGTACATAAGTACCAGAATCGTTACAACGTATGGAATCATTTTGAGGAAATAGGGTGGAATCGTACTGCCGAGCAACTGCATGCGAAATCCTAGTGAATCAAGTGCTCCGAATAAATAGGCACAGAACAATGCGCGAAGCGGATTCCATCGGGCGAAAATCACCAGACCGACAGCGATCCAGCCCCGGCCTGCCGTAAGCCCTTCATTCCATGTCGGTGCGTAAGACAACACCATGTCGGCACCCGCAAGACCAATCAGCACAGTTCCGGCAGTGACATAGCTGTAACGGATCAGCTGTACGCGGATGCCCATAACGTCAGCTGTCGCCGGGCTGTCTCCAACGGCCCGCAAATGCAGACCCCAGGAGGTGTGGTGAATCAGCAGATGCAGCGCGAGCACCAGCAGTAAGCTGAACCAGGTCAGATCATCCATCCGGCCGAAGATATCACCGACTACCGGAATCGACTTCACCCAGCCCAGATCCAGCTTGGGCGAAGTACCCGGCAGCGGAATGCCACTGATGGACTTGCCCAGATAAGCACTTAGACCACTGCCGAACAAGGTCATCGCCAGACCGGACATGGTCTGGTTGGCGCGCAGTGTGACACACAGGAAGGAATGAACGATGCCAAGAACAGCAGTGATAGCCATGGCCGCAAGGAGAGCCAGCAGTAGATTTTCTGTGCGGATATAGACGATACAGGTGGTGACCGCCCCCATCAGCATCAATCCTTCCGCACCCAGTTGGATAATGCCCGCCCGTTCATTCAGGATGCCCCCGAGTGTAGCCAGCAGCAGTGGTGTTCCGGCGGATATGGCGGCGATTAATAACTGTGTAGTGAAATCCATGGGTAAACTCCCTTCTCTAAGAGGATGCTGCTATGCGCTCCGGCGGATGCGGAAACGGTGAATCATATCCCCGGCAATCAGAAAAAACAGGATTGCCCCCTGCAGCATTTCCGAAATGGACGAAGGCAGACCAATGGTCTGCACACTGTAGCCGCCGACAATAAGGCCGCCGAACAGGATCGAGGTAACGATAAGACCGAGCGGATTCAGCTTGGCAAGCCAGGCGACAATAATAGCGGTGTAGCCGTAACCCGGCGAGATTCCCTGCATCAGCTTGTGCGTGACGCCGGACACCTCGGCCATGCCTGCAATGCCAGCCAGACCGCCGCTGATCAGCATGACAATAATAATATGCTTCTTGATGTGAATCCCCGCATAGCGGGCAGCCGTCGGATTGGCACCAATGAGGCGCAGCTCATAGCCCCAGCGGGTAAATTTGATCATCAGATAATAGATGGCCACCGCCACCAGACCAAAGATCAGCCCGATATGCAGTCTCGTGGTTCCCAGCACCGGCAGCGACTGGGCGGCGGTGAACATCGGTGAGCCTGGGAAATTGAAGCCCTTAGGGTCTTTCCATGGACCAAACACTACATAATCCAGCGCAAGCAGTGCTATATAATTCAGCATCAGAGAGGTGATCAGCTCGTTGACGCCGAAATGGGTCCGCGGAATCGCGGTCATGAGTCCCCAGAGAGCTCCGGCGGCTGTTCCGAATACAAGCATCAGTGTAATAGACCAGAAGGAAGACAGATCGGGAAAATAGATGGTTACCGCCGTAGCAGCCATTGCCCCAACAGTAAGCTGTCCCTCCGCGCCGATATTCCATACGGAGATGCGGTATGCAACAGCAATCCCCAGTCCGCACAGCAGCAACGGTATCGCTTTAACCATTGTTTCGGTGAAGCCATAGGAGGTGCCAAAAGCCCCGCGGAACATTTTTTCGTATACAGTAATCGGGCTCATGCCGTTAGCGGCGATGAACACCGCACAGAGCAGAAGCGCCAGAATGATAGACAGAACCGGTGACCACCACGGGGAACGCGTACGGCTTGCATCATACTCCAGACGCATGGGGAACCATTTGCCGGGTTTGGCCGGAACGGAGTTCATCAGTACGGCGTCACTTGTATTTTTGGGACTCATATAGCGCTTGCCTCCTTGTTCCGGATTCCGGCCATGAGCAGGCCAATGTGCTCCCGGTCCGCATGCTCATGATCACTCTCACCTATGATCGAACCGTTGTACATCACCAGAATCCGGTCAGACAGCTGTAGCAGTTCATCCAGATCCTCGGATATCAGCAGCACTCCGCTGCCCGTACTGCGCAGCTCCATCAATAAGTCATGCACACCGGCAGTAGCGCCTACATCCAGCCCTTGCGTAGGATGGACCGCAACCATCAGCTTCGGCTGGTGGCTCACCTCACGGGCGAATAACAGCTTCTGCTGGTTGCCGCCTGACAACTGCTGTACCGGGGTATCCAGCTCAGGCGTCTTGACATTGAAGCGTTCGACCAGTGCCTGTGACCAGGAACGGTTTTTAGCCGCCTTCAGAAATCCGAATTTGGAGTGTTCGTCACTGCGGTAAGACTTGAACAGCAGATTATCTACAGAGCCCAGCCGTCCGGCCAGGCCGCTCTTCATCCGGTTCTCCGGCACATGGGAGATACCCGAATCAATAGCGCCGCGCACCGAAGCCGATTTGACAGGCTGGCCGTCAAATTCGATGTCGCCGTTCTTCCAGGTTCGAAGCCCCGTCAGTACTTCTGCCAATTCCTTCTGACCATTGCCGGCAACCCCGGCAACTCCTACAATCTCACCTTCGCATACCTTGAGGGACAGACCGTCCAGCACCTTGCGGCCGTGATCGGCAATGACATCCAGATTATTAACCACCAGCAGAGGCTCCCCAACGGAAGCTTCGCGCTCCTGGCGGGTGATTTCAACCTCGCGTCCAACCATCAGGCGGGCCAGCTCCAGCTCATCCGTCTCTGCCGTGGCCAGCGTTGCAATCATTCTTCCTTTGCGCATGACGGAGATACGGTCAGAAGAAGCCATAACCTCCTTCATTTTATGCGTAGTCATGATGACTGTTTTACCGGCCTGCTTCATGACCTGCAGGGTCGCAAACAGCTGCTCCACCTCACCCGGAGTCAGCACCGAGGTGGGTTCATCCAGAATGATGATATCTGCGCCACGGTAGAGCGTCTTGACGATCTCCACCCGCTGCTGCTCGCCGACGGACAACTGCCAGATTGGACGATCTACCGGGAACTTGAGACCGAACCGCTCCGCCAGGCCTTCAATTTCCCTGTGTTTATTCTTAATCCACTTGCTGCCTCGCCAGAAAGACGACTTTTCGCCAAGCACGATATTTTCCGCTGCCGTGAGACTTTGCACCAGTCTGAAGTTTTGAAATACCATGCCGACGCCAAGACGTGCAGCATCTTTGGGGGAACGGATTTTGACCGGCAGGCCATGAACGAGAATCTCGCCTTCATCCGCTCTGTATACCCCTGAGAGCATACTCATGACCGTGCTTTTACCTGCTCCGTTCTCACCAAGCAACGCGTGAATCTCACCCGCATTTGCCGAAAAATCGACTTGATCGCTTGCCGTTACAGAACCGAATTTCTTCACGATCCCGCGCATCTCAACCGAAGGGTCCTGCATGATGGGACGCTCCTTTCCTTATAGTTGTAGTACGGGTGGGGAAGACTCCGCTGTACGGAGCCCGCCCCACCCATAAGGCCTTGCACTATTCACTTGGTTGCAGCGCTTATTTCGGGATGGTGCCTTCAATGCCTTTGGCTAGCCAGTTCATGGACAGAACTTCTTCAAGGGTCAGCTTTTGGCCTTCCTGTACCTGAACCTTGCCCTGGTTGTCAGTGATAGGGCCGGTGAATACATCCAGCTCTCCGCTGATGATTTTGGCCTTGGCATCTTCTACAAGCTTCTTCACATCATCCGGAACCTTGCTGCCGAACGGTGCAATGTCAATCATTCCGTCAGCCATATCCCCAGAGTACTGTTCGCTCTTCCAGGTTCCGTCCATTACGGACTGAACAGCCTTCACATAATAAGGTCCCCAGTTCCATACAGGGTTGGTCAGATAATTATCCGGAGCGTATTTGCCCATGTCGGAGTCATTCCCCCCGGCAAAAGCACCGCGTTCTGCTGCAGCCTGCAGGGTTGCAGGGGAATCCTGGTAGGCGAGCAGCACATCTGCGCCTTTATCCAAAAGACTGATCGCCGCCTGCCGTTCCGTTGCAGGATCGTACCAGGTATTCGTCCAAACCACGTCCACCTTAATATCCGGGTTGACGCTCTGAGCGCCCAGTGTAAAGGCGTTGAGGTTATAAATAACCTCACTAATCGGGAAGGCTCCTACATAGCCAAGGTGATTTTTCTTGGTCATTTTGCCGGCTGCAATGCCCGCCAGGTAGCTGCCTTGATAGTTTTTGCCGAAATAGGTTCCCATGTTGGCGGCTGTTTTGTAACCGGAAGCATGCATGAATTTCACGTTTGGAAATTTATTGGCTACGTTAAGGGTATAGTCCATATACCCGAAGCTCGTTGTAAATACGATATCATGACTCTGGGCAAGCTCAGTGATGATGCGTTCGGCATCGGCGCTTTCCGGAACATTTTCTACAGTGTCCGCTTTTATGCCGAGCTCCTTCTCCATATACTGACGGCCCTGGTCATGCTGGTAGGTATATCCGCCATCACCCGGAGGTCCAATGTAGACAAAGGCAACCGTCGGCTTCTTCGCTGCCGGCTCTGTCGTTGCCGAAGCCTCTGTTGTTGTGCCCGCATTCGATGCTGCCGGCGCTTTCGTGCCGCTGGCGTTGTTGCCAGAATTATTGTTGCTTCCACACCCTGCCAAAACCACCGCCAACAGGAACATTAATGCGAAGCTGAAAATAACCGCTTGACCCCTTCTTTTCATAATTCTCCTCCTCCAGTAAATCTCTCATAATAGCTCAAGCCATTAATGTATCTCTACTATACTGAGACACAGCATCCACGTAAATTTATATAACATACGTTTGTGCCATTTTATAAGAACTGAAGTTTTTTTTGTGCCGAACGCACTATGATACCTCGAATCATCTTTAGAATATGTGATAATTCATAACATAAAACTTGGAATCAGTGTTTTTCATGTCATTCCCTGTTGTATCAAGCCGGTTTATGTATCACCTGTTTAAAACCGCCAGGGTGAATACCTCAATCTTGCTCTAACATGCTGCGGAAAAGAAACACGAGCTTGAGACGCATGAGATCATTGATCTTTTTGAAATCCACGTCCAGCAGTTCACTAAGCTTCTCAATCCGGTAGGTGGCGGTATTACGGTGAATAAACAGTTTCTTCGCGGTCTCATTCACATGCCCGTCATTATCCAGATAGACCTCCAGGGTACGCAGCATCTCCTTAACGTACTCCGGTTCCCGGCTCTGAAGGCCGCGCAGACTGCTGGTGCAGTATTTCTCCATGGTTTCTGCCGGTATCCGGCGCAGCAGCAGGCTCAGTTCAAGCTGACGGTAATGCACAACATTTCCGTGCCCTCCCCAGTGTTGGGACATTCCCATACATTCCTTGATCTCGGCAAAGGCTTCCCTCAGACCTTCCGGCTTCATCTTGGAACTGCTGAGTGCAGCACGGGGTGAATAGCCTTTATCAAATTTCAAATTAGCGAAACAAGTGTTCACCCAATCCCGAAATTGTTCCGGGCTGTGCGGACCCGCCGGATACAGCGATAACAGACCGTCGTCTATCATTACGTGGATGCCATTCAGCCCATGCAGCTCCGGCTGCTCCAGATATTCTTCCTTCAAGCGAAGCAGTTCTCCGAGGCGGGCTTCTCCTGAAGCGGCAGTATCGGTAAGCATCAATTGAAACGGAGCCTGCAGCAGCTCCACCTCCAGCTTGGCTGCAGCCTTGGCCAATTCACCACAGGACATTCCGCCGCTTAGGAAGCGCCGTAAAAGTCCGCTGAACTCCCTGTGTTCGGCATGCTCGAAATAATCTTCATAACCGGAATGAATATGGTAGGATATCAGTTCGCCCCCCTGAACAAACAAGCTTTCTTCCACAGGCAGCAATAAAGGGTCAATGGAGCAGTATAAAAGATAACCGGAGCACTTGTCGCCCTGCAATAAGGGGATCCGGAACCCGGTTTTGTCACCGATGCGGAAGCGCTGGTTCCGGTTCTGCCAAGGCCAGCCTTCCAGCAGCTTCGGCGCTGTGTTGTCCGAATTATTGAACACCACATCTCCACGGGCGCTGATGACAGCCAGCGGAGTCTCAATCACTTCCGATACCGATTCGAACAGCGGGCGGCTGCGGCCGGACCGCAAAGCAAAACGCATTAGCTTACGCTGCTTATCCATGATGCTCTGAAGCACACTGGTACTGCGCGTAAGCTCGGCACGAAACAGTCCGTTCATCTGATCGGAGAAAGTAAACTGGAATGGCAGCTCAATCAGCGGAAAATTCAGCGTCTCCGCTTCCGCAATCAGCTTCTCCGGGACTGCGTCCCAGAATCGGCCCAGCTTGATGCCAAGGCCCGCGGAGCCGCGCCGGTTCAGGGTCTGAAGCAACGCCGATGCATCCTCCAGACTGTCCTTAATTAGGTAAGCTGTCGTAAGCAGCATTTCCCCTTCTTTGATCCAATCGGAAATATCCGGGGCATCCATCACATTGATCGATTTGATAATTCGGTGTTTGCCCTTCGAGCCAGCAATCAGCCTCGCTTCGGACAAAGGATAAATGGACAACGCTTCTTCGACCGTTAGATGCATGGCCACCCCTCCTTATATTAAATTCATGTATTGGAAATCCCTTCGTTTTCAATGTTATGTTATGTAACATTATAGATAAAGAGACCAATGATGGGAAGAGGAAAATGCGGATATTCAATAATTACGTAAGGTAATATCACATTACCACACAGTCTTAACGATCGGACTCATAACAAAAAGCCGAAATAATACAGAAACGGATCTCCCCCTTAAGTAAGGACGGCATCCGTTTCTGCGTGCGTTATTCATAGTAAACCAAGGGAATGCCTATACTTGGTCACCGAACAACATCACCCTGGCGGTAAATACACTTTCTAGCCAGCGGTTACTCTTCCGTTGGTTCTCCTTTTCTCGCCAAACAGTTTTTGCCTTGTCTCATCCGCTAAACTCCTGACAATAAAAAAACTCCCGATTCGTAGGGTATACGAACCAGGAGTTCTGTCGTCTTCAAAGAACTGTTCATTTCCACATACGCCGGACCCATGAGAGCAGCCGCAGATCCTGACCATGACCGCCTATCACGGATAAGCCCAACGGCAGGCCGCCGGGTCCCGGCACCGGCAGCGTCACTTGCGGCAATCCGGCTAAGCCGGCTATACAGCTAAGCATCATCGCGCCGCTGCGGTTCTGCTCCAGCTGCGCCAGATCCCCGCCGCGCAGCGGGGCGGGGCCGGGCACGGTCGGGAGGACGATGCAACCGTCCTCTTCAAGCAATTGCCGCAGCCGGGCTGCTATCTCCGCGCGCACCGCCTGTGCGCGGCTGTGATCCTGCCCGGCCAGGCCTGCCGCCCACGCGAAGCGGGCGGCAATATCCGGGCCGAAGAGCGGCTGCGCATGCTCGATCCATGCCCCGTGGGTCGCCCATATCTCGGCGCCCTGCAGTTCCCTGAAGACATCCATCCATGTCTTCAGTCCCTCCGGCGCGATCTCCGTCACGCCGGACTGTCTTGCACCGGCCTGCAGCTGGCGCAGGCCTTGCTTGAGGCTGGCCGCGCTGTCCGCACCGGCCAGCGCCCAAGCCTCCGGCGCGATGTGCAGCATGTCCATCGCGCCTTCCCCGCTGCCCGGAGCCGCTGCTCCGAGCAGGACCTCACCCGCCCGCTGAAGCAGCTCCGGGCTGTCGGCGATCCAGCCCACGGTGTCGAAGCCCGGCGCGAGCGGAATCACGCCTTCCATCTCCACCGCACCATGCGTCGGGCGGAAGCCGTACACGCCGCAGTACGCTGAAGGCACGCGAATGGAACCGCCCGTATCTGTTCCCAGGGCAAAATCCACATAGCCCGAGGCCACCGCTACCGCCGAACCACTGGAAGAGCCGCCAGGGATTCGGCCTTCGGCACGCGGATTAACCGGTGTCCCATAGTGGTAATTCTCCCCGCCGAGGCTGTACATCAGCTCATCGGTATGCGTGGCCCCCCGCAGGCAAGCCCCGGACTGCAGCAGCCTGCGGACCGCTGACGCATGGGCAGCTGACGGCGGATGGCTGCGCAGCCAATCCGGATTGCCGGCAGAAGAACGATGCCCGGCCACTGCAAATACATCTTTTACAGCAAAGCTAAGTCCAGCCAGCTTGCCGCTTGCCGAACCCGTTACCTCAAGCCCCGGGTCTATAAATGCACCATTCTGATTATCCAGGCCCATCTGTCCCCCTCCTCTCCTCCCGGACAACCCGGGCAATCTCTACCGGTGCATGTAAGCCCCTCTCTTCTAGCCTTTAACACCTTTAGCCCCTAGCCTCTACAGATTGAACTTGGAAACTTGATGAAGGGGGGCGTTATCCTTTAGTGGAAAAAGGATCACTAATTTAACTCTTTCGGCTAATGGAAGAGCCTATGTGGGAAAAAGTCTCACTAATTCTACTGACAGCGGACGTTTGGGATGACATGCTTGAATTAGGTGTACAAAATCCCATTAACTCCTTCTGTCGCCAGGGTTACAGCCAATTTAGTTTACCTTTTTCCACCTCGCTTAAGTTCCAAGGAGCTTCACTACGTTCATCAAGCTTCAAGTCTACGTTACTGTACAAAGTGCAACAGATTCTACTTCGAACAGAAATCCATCCTACTCCCGGCCTACCAGCCAATAGCGGCCCCATCGCAGCGAGGATCTGTTCCTCCGCTGCGATAGCCGTTGCCATCGATAGCAATCGCATGCGCATGCCCCACAATTCCATCAAAGTCCCCCACGGTGCGCACCAGATGTCCGGCTTCGGATAGCTGTCTTAGTACCCCGGGTGCCACTCTGCCCTCCACTTTCAACTCCTGGGTGGGCTCGCCCCAGGTTCTGCCCCACACAAAACGCGGTGCGTTCACAGCTGCCTGGGGGTCCATCCCGTAATGCAGCATACGGGTCAGAAGCAGACTCTGCGTCTGCGGCTGGCCTTCCCCGCCCTGGGTGCCATAGAGATAGGCCGGCTTGCCGTCACGGCAGGCCATCGCCGGCATCAACGTGTGAAACGTTCGCTTATGCGGCTCCAGCGTATTGATGTGCCCGGGGTCCAGCGAGAAAAATGAGCCCCTGTTCTGCAGCAGAATCCCCGTATCGCCAGCAACGATGCCTGAGCCAAATTCAAAGTACAGGCTTTGGATAAAGGAAACCGCGTTTCCTTCATCATCTACTACCGCCGCAAAGGCGGTATCCCGGCCCACCGGATCACTGCCAAGCGCTGCTGCCTTCGCAGGTGAAATCGAAGCCGCCAATTGCTCTGCATACCGCTTATCCAGCAACTGCTCCAGCGTAATCCTGCTGAATGCCGGATCCGTGAGTACCCGGTCCCGGTCGCGGAAACTCAGCTTCAAGGCCTCAACCAGCAAGTGGTAATATTCATAGGTGCCATGCGTGATGTCTCCAAAATTGTAGTGTTCCAGGATATTTAGCGCCATTAGCGCCGTGAACCCTTGAGAGTTCGGCGGAACCTGATAGACCGTGTGGCCGTGATAATCCGTAGATATCGGCTCGTCCCAGTTCCCCTCATGAGCGGCAAAATCCTCGCGGGTGAGATACCCGCCGGAAGCCCGCATATAATGACCTATATCTTCGGCGATCTTCCCCTTATAAAAGGCGTCCCTGCCCCCCTCTGCCAGGACCCGCAGCGACGCAGCCAGCTGCTTCTGCACAAACCTGCTCCCGGCTGCCGGAACCGTACCGCCGGGAAGATAGATCGCGGACGCCGCCGGTGACAGCGCCGCTCCTGCCAGCATGCTGTTGCCGTATTGGTCCGGCGACAGTGGAAAGCCGCCCGCGGCGTAGCCAATCGCCGGCTCCAGTACCTCCCCCAGGGTCAGGCGTCCATACTCGCGCTGGACGGCTGACCAACTGTCCGCCATTCCGGGTACCGTAATGGCACTGCGTACCCCGCGTCTCGGAATCGCATCCTCGCCGGCGTAACAGTCTCTACGGACGCCGTAACCGGAACGTCCGCTGCCGTTGTAAGCCCGGACGCGCCCTTCACCAGCGCTGTAAGTGAGCCAAAAAGCATCGCCGCCCAGTCCCGTCATATGCGGATAGACCACACCGAGCGTTGCGCTGACCGCTACCGCCGCATCAAAGGCGTTGCCTCCGTTTTGCAGAATTCGCGCTCCGGCGGCAGAAGCCAGGTAATGGGGGCTGACCACCATCGTTTTTGTGCCGATTACAGGACCTGTCGTCATGCTACCCATCTCCCATTTGTCGTTCAAGTTAGTGTCATTTAACAGCACCGTAAAAACCTTTGTCAATCCGGGCAAAAGAAAACGCACGAGCCGCTCCTATTTTTTGTGAGCTGTGCACAAAGTTTCGTGGAACCGCCTTCCTCCAGGTAGCTGGGAACCGATGAATTGTATAGAATAAGCTCAAAAAACAGACTATCGCCTCCGGGGTGAGTATGGGGCAAATGCAATCAACGCAGCTACCAAGCCTGCCAACTGATTCGTCTGCACTTGCGCTACCCGCTTTGTAAGAATGAAGCCAACTTTGGGAACGCTCAGCAAATATATTAGGAGGTGTCACGTGAACAACAAAGACAACCCATATATACAGCTCACCGTTGCTATGTGCAGGACGGGCATACTCGGTTACGGCGGCGGGCCCTCCGTGATTCCCTTAATCCGCCATGATGCCGTGACCCGTTACGGGTGGCTGACAGATGATGAATTCGGAGAAACACTGGCTATCGCGAATGCCCTTCCAGGCCCTATCGCCACCAAGATGGCTGCCTATCTCGGCTATAAGCTGAAAGGAGTCAGAGGTGCAATCATCTCTGTGCTGGCGCATATCCTCCCGAGCGGGATCGCCATGATCGCCCTCCTCTCCGCAGTCAACTATTTGAGCGGTTCCAAGGTAGTGGGGGGAATGATCGCCGCCGTTTCGCCTGTCATCGCAGTGATGCTGGGACTCATGGCTTACGAATTTGCCCAAAAAGCCTTTAAAGGCCTGGGCAAGCGGATCGGCGCCGCTTTTCTGCTGCTCGCCCTGGTGCTGCTTGAAGTGTTGCATATCCATCCGGCGATTGTGATCGTGCTGTTCCTCGGTTATGGAACCGTTCACTACCGGATACTCGCAAAAAAACAAAAAGGAGGGACCGCCTAAATGGAATGGCTAAAACTGATTTACGGCTTTTTTATGGCTAATCTGCTAGGGTATGGCGGCGGCCCCTCCTCCATCCCGCTGATGTATGAGGAAATCGTGCCGCATTATGGCTGGCTTACCGATCAGGAGTTCTCAAATATGCTGGCACTTGGTAATGCGCTGCCCGGTCCGATCGCTACCAAAATCGCTGTTTTCGTCGGTTATGATGTCTACGGGTGGCCGGGGATGGCCGCAGCGCTGATCGCTACTGTAGTTCCTTCCGCGGCGGCACTGATCTTCCTGCTGGGCGTTATGCAAAAATACAAGCAGTCGCCCGTAGTGAAAGGCATGACCCTGCTTGTACAACCAGTAATCGCTATTATGATGATTATACTTACCTTGAAAATGGCCAAAGGCCCCGCCGAATCCATCGGCATCTGGCAGACGCTGATCATTGCTGCAATCGCCTATTGGGCGATACAGAAGCTTAAACTGCATCCTGCGCTGGTGATCCTGGCTGCATTCACCTATGGCGGACTGGTGCTCCGTTATACGGTTTAGCAGCCTTGCCACCCTGAGCTTACTTTAAAATATACTGGGACAGCACCGCCTGAACCTCGTAAATATTCACGGACTTATTGAATGTCTTCTTCAGCGGTAACGCGCTTCCCGAGACATACAGGCATAGCTCCGCATCCAGATCAAAGTGACCGGCCGTCTCCACAGAGTAATGCGATATGCTTTTGTAAGGGATCGAATGATATTCTGTCTTTTTGCCGGTTACCCCTTGCTTATCCACGAGAATCAGCCGTTTATCCGTAAATATGAACATATCTCTGACCAGTTTATAGGCCCGCTCAATGTTTTCCTGAGGCGCAAGAATCTGCGCGTATTCCCGCTGAACATCTGTCAGCGCCACCTGGGTGGCATTGCCCAGCAATCCGTTAAAAATCGCCATCGCCAAGTCCCCGTTTCCTAGTTTGATTTGGCAAATCTTCCTCTGCCATATACTCATACTACTTAAGAATTCCATCAGATATGCACAGGCGCTCTACTTTTGCTCTTGCATATTCAGCCGATATTGGTTACACTATTCCTAAATTTGTATGAAGGAGGTGTAGGAGGAATGGATCACAATCAGACCAATGGTGTTATTAGCCGGCTAGATTATATTATGGCTGGCATCGTTCATGTAAAAGCCGACAACGGGAGAAGTCTGTCCATTTACAAGAATTCAATAACACTACAACATTGTGAAATGCCTTTCCTGCCTACGCTTCAACGGATGCTTTAAGACCGGAGAACGATCAAGGCCGCGGGGATATTTCCCTGCGGTCTTTTTGTTTTTGAAGATGGACCCGAGCAGCGATAGGGCATTCCTATAAAAGGAGAATACCTATGATCATCTCATGTCAAAATGTTCAAAAATACCACGGTGCCCAGCTCGTGCTGAGCGATGTTACCTTTGATATACGCCAAGGCGAAAAAATCGGCCTGATTGGCCGCAACGGCTGCGGCAAAACTACCCTCTTCCATCTGCTCAGCGGCGAAGAACGTCCCGAGCAGGGGCAAATCTCCATCCGTAAAGGCAGCATCGTTGGATTGCTGGCCCAAATTCAGGAAGTGAATGACGAAGAAACCGTATATGCAGTCCTTCAGCGGAGCTTTGCTGAACCCCTGAAGTGGCAGGCACGCCTAAGGGAGCTCGAGCTGGAAATGTCCGTACCGGATGCTGCCGCAAGCGGGCAGAGCTGGAATCGGCTGCTTAAGGAATACGGTACGCTTCAGGAGAAATTTGAAGCCGCTGGAGGCTATGAAATTGAATCCTCTATCCAGCGCGTAGCTACAGGCCTTGGCATCGGTGCCGGACAATATGACCGCCGCTTCTCTTCCCTCTCCGGCGGCGAGAAGACCAAAGTCGGGTTGGCGGAGCTGCTGCTGCGCCGTCCGGATATTCTGCTGCTGGATGAGCCGACGAACCATCTGGATATGGAAGCCATCGAATGGCTGGAGCAGTTCCTGCAGGATTACGACGGAACGGTAGTAGCTATCTCCCATGACCGCTACTTCCTCGATGCTGTAGTGAAGAAAGTGATTGAGATCGAAGACGGTGAAGCCTTCACATTCCATACCAATTACAGTGGATACCAGATCGAGAAGGAAGCCCGGCTGCTGCGGCAATTTGCCGACTACCAGGAGCAGCAAAAGAAAATCAAGCAGATGCAGGAAAGCATCAAACGGCTAATTGAATGGGGCAACCGCTCCAATCCGCCGAATCCTTCCTTCCACCGCCGGGCTGCCTCAATGCAGAAGGCACTAGACCGGATGGTAAAGGTCAAACGTCCGATTCTGGAGCGCAAAGCTATGGATTTGCAGCTCCAGCAAGAGGACCGTACCGGTAATCAGGTTGTCATTCTTGACCGGATTGGCAAAAGCTACGGAGACCGTACCCTCTTCTCGAAAGCCAGTGAAGTTCTGCGGTATGGTGAGACCACTGCACTGATCGGCGGCAACGGCGCAGGCAAAAGTACGCTGCTTCGGATCATTCTGGGCCAGGAACTGCCAGACGAGGGAAGCTGCACACTCGCCTCCAGAGCGGTTGTCGGCTATCTGGCACAGGAAGCTGTTCCCGAAGACGGAACACTGTCAGTGCTGCGGTACTTCCGCGAGGAGGCAGGTCTCGAGGAGGGTGAAGCCCGTGGACAGCTGGCGCGGTTTCTCTTTTACGGAAGTGATGTGTTCAAGAGTATCGCAAGTCTCTCCGGGGGCGAATGGACACGGCTGCGGTTCGCAGTGCTGATGCACCGCCGTCCGAATCTGCTGATTCTGGATGAACCCACCAATCATCTGGATATCGATTCCCGCGAGGCGCTGGAAGAGGCACTCGAGGAATACCCCGGCACCGTGCTGGCGGTATCCCATGACCGTTATTTCATCAACCGCTGCTTCGGGAAGCTCTGGTCCATCGCGGAAGGAAGATTCAGCGCTTTCTCCGGGAACTACGAGTATTTCAAGGAAAAGCAGGCTGAGAAGGCTGCACGCTTGCTATCTTCGAACAGCAGCAGTAAAGGAGAACTGCAACCATATCCTGCCCTAAGGTCCAGCAGCAACCCATCTGACGCTAAGGCTATCACTTCAGAGGCAAGGCGAATGGAGAAGGGCGAAGCCAAACGCAACAGTTCTTCCTCTGCTGCCGCCTCCGGGAAGTCACGCCCTCCAGGATACTGGGAGCAGAGGATTGCCGAAACGGAGGAGCAGATTGGCTCTATCGATACTGAAATGCTTGCCCCGCTGATCTCCAGCGATGCACATAAGCTCGCAGAGCTCCAGCTCATCCGGGACGCCATGCAGGAGAAACTGGATGAACTGTATGCCTGCTGGATGAACGAAACCGAGCAATAATTATAGAGAGAACGTGGTGAAGAACGTGAAGGAAAACCCTATAATCACTGAATACTGGAATGCTTATCTGGAGGAGTATCCTGAAGCGGCAGCGTTGTACGACAGTGCCTGGTCATTTGGGGACAATGCCCGGCTGGCTGATGAGCTGCTTGCACTAGTGCTGAGGGGAGTCAAGACCGGAACGGCCATGAATTATGAGTTGAATGAGGTACGCGGACTGCCTTTGCCTTTTATTGGCGGGCATTCTATCCTGCTGGACAGCCAAGGTGCCCCGCGCGGAATAATCACAACCACAAAATGTGAAATTATCCCCTTTCACGAAGTGACTGCGGAATTTGCCTATTCCGAGGGGGAAGATGACCGAACCCTGGAATCATGGCGGTTTCATCATGAAGCGTATTTTACTAGAGAGATGAAGGCTTATGGTATGACCTTTAATCCAGATATGCGGATAGTCTGCGAGAATTTCGAACTGGCCTTCCGCAAATAAATACAATCGGCGAATCTAGTGAACGGATAATTTATTGTGTGAAACAAATAAATTATATATCAAAAAGGCTGCTTCTTCTTCACGAAGAGGCAGCCTTCATTGTATAGTTTCAATTTGTTAGAAGTAGTAGCCCTGCTGTAAGCTCTAGTGCAAAAAACCCATAACCCAGCCTATAACTGAAATCCATAAAGGAATGCTGATGAGGATGCCCCATACCAAGCCATTGGCAATGTTGCCTTCTGCAGGACGTGTCATGCTCTCCTGCGCAAGCGGAAGTCTCAATTCTTCTTGTTCCATGCGATCCCCTCCTAAAATATCTATCGTCACAGTAGAGGAAAAAATGTAGACCGCCTGGCCCAAAAAGTAAAATTATCGGTGATTTTTTAGATATAAAGGCTCAGCGGATTGGTTTTGCAAAGGCTTACATAATTATCATTAACCAGTTTTTGACTCCATTAAAACTTATATTTTAATTATTCATATATCATATGCATAGTTCTAGTCCAAAATGACCGGTTTTTCGGGATTCCGCAAAAATTGAAACATCGTTCGCAGCTGTTCCTTTGTATTCCGTTCTTCCGACAGCTCCGGCAGCTCGTCCTCGCCAAAAAAGGCCACACCGCTTGTCTCCACGCCTTCAGCCGCTTCACCGCCCGTAATCCGGCAGAGGATAAACATTTTGTAGACGTGGTACGGCTCAGGGGGATGATGATGGAACTTCTTGTCCAGCACTGCCAGCAGACGCACTGCTTCAGCCTTGAAGCCTGACTCCTCCGCAATTTCCTTGACCACGACTTCACTTGGTGAAAGTCCGATATCAGCCCAGCCGCCGGGAAGTGCCCAGTTGCTGTCCAGCTTTTCACGGACCATCAGAATCTTATCCTCACGGAAAATCACGCCGCGCACATCAACTTTAGGTGTAGCATAGCCCTCTTCACTGGCAAAAGCGAGTCTGATCTTCTCCTTGCCTTCATAGGTGTAGTTCGCGAGAATATCCACGCTCAGTTCCCGCAAGGCCTGATAACGTTCAATATCATAGACATCCTTGGCATATGTAAGTCCAGTCTGGGCAATCGCCTGTATCTCCTTGGCCCAGGTTAACCATTTCTGTTCCATAACCGCACCGCCTCCAGTAGATATCGGCATAAAATCACCATTTATTCACAAAGCATCAAATGCCGGGAGAACGCACCTTTCTTCGCTATGCAACGGTCGATAATAGTGAAGCCTGCATCAGCTATCATCTCGTCCACCGCTTCAATGGCGACAATGACAACCCGGTCAGCAATTCGGCGGGTATGGACCAGGATCGCAAGCTGCTCTTCTGGTGTAATCCGCGAATATAAGTTGTAGGGCATATCTACAATCGCTACATCATAATGATCTTCAATGTCCGCGATATCTCCCAGCGTAACAGTGCTGCTGAACCCGAAATGGGCGATATTTGTGCGTGCACCGGCAACAATTTGAGGATTAATGTCACGCCCAACGATATCAATGCCCATTGACAGCGCCTCTACCATTACTGTGCCAATACCGCAGCAAGGGTCTATAGCCCGTACACCGGCAGGATGAGGAATTGCCATATTGACAGCCGCCCGCGCTACACGCGTGCTTAGGGCAATCGAGTAGCTGCGCGGTTTTTTCATCTGACGGAACCACGTTGCCTTATTCTTATGATAGGCTCCGAAGTACCAGCGTCCGCCCAGCGTCACAATACCATACACCAGCTGCGGGTGATTGACATCCGCTTCCCCCTCGATTCGCAGGCCGATTTCCCGCTCGATCACTCTGCGTTCATCATACTCTATTTTTTCCGCCGGGGACAAATCATTTGTCTTCACAAAAATCACCTTGAATGACTGCCCTTGCACTTCTACCTGCTCGGTCTGACTATAGATCTCCGCCAGGCTGTCTCCGGCATACATGACATCAATTCGTTCCTTGATAAACGGGCTGCGGCTGACATCAACTCGAATCCCGCTCTCAAAAATTGCTGCCGGAATCTCCCGGCCAAATAGACACCGCAGCTCCATGCCACATAAGGACTCTTCATCCCCTGTACAGGCGTAGGTATAGATGTAAGTTCTTGTATTTGAATTCACTGACACTCTCTTATTCCGCTCCTATCGTTTCCGCGTCATGCGCAGGTTCTGCCTATTCTACAGCGGGATAACCCGCCAATTCCGTATCTTGATGATCACTGTCGTAGCCGCTGCGTGCTTTAGCTATTTCTCCACGATTCCCGTTCACCCATTCCACCAATGAGGCTAGTGGCTGCAGCAGGGATTCCCCAAGCTTCGTAAGTCCGTATTCAACGGTTAAAGGTACCGTAGGGGTTGCTTTGCGCCAGACCAGTCCATCCCGCTCCAAATGGCGGAGCGTCTGCGTCAGCATGCGCTGGGAGATACCGCCGGATCGCCGCTGAAGCTCTTTGAACCGTAAGGATTCAACCCCCAGATTGACAATGATCAGCACACTCCATTTATCCCCAACCCGGTCTAGAATCTGCCGTGTAATCGTGCAATTTTCCAGCATTGGCAGCTGCCGGATATCCTCCAGCCGATGACTCATTGTATGGTCCAAAATGGTTACCTCCATGTAACTTAAGCAAGTAATTGTGCCTTCTTGCCGCTTAAGCTCATTCAGTCTATCATGGTTACTGAAAGTAATCAACAACCTGAAGGGAACTGATAAAGAATGCCCAAAACAATAGTGATCGTAGGTGCAGGGCCAGGACTCGGTCTGTCCATTGCCAAGAAATTTGGTACAAACGGTTTTCAAGTCGCTTTGCTCCAAAGGGAATCTATGTAGCGCACCTGGCCATAGGCGCATTTATCAAGCCCGGCACCGCTTCCGATCCGGGTCTTATTGCCGATGCCTGGTATGACTTATACACAAATAAGACTCAAGCCGAAGATACTTTTCCTTAAGGTGTTACTCCCGCAACCATCCTCTGGTAGGGATTTCCGATTCCTTTGATCCATCGTGAGTTCTCCAGTATAATGGAGGCATTACACTGCCAAAAAAAGCCTGCGGTGCATTACCTTGAGCTTCAAGTTCAGGGCTTGCACTGCCTGTTTTGCGCAGCGAAACTCCAAGGAGGTACATATACACTATGTCTTACGAAGCTTATTTTCAGACTGAGCGTGAAGCTCAGCTTGCCGAATTGAAAGAATGGCTGACAATCCCCAGCATTTCGGCTCTCTCTACCCACAAGGATGATGTATTGTCCGCAGCACACTGGCTTCTGGACACACTAAAGCGCGCCGGGCTGGAGAATCTTGAGCTTCATCCCACTGCGGGCCACCCTGTGATCTATGCTGATTATCTTCATGCCCCCGGCAAACCAACTATTCTGGTCTACGGCCACTATGATGTGCAGCCGGTCGATCCGCTTAACCTATGGACCACACCGCCATTTGAACCGGAAATCCGTGACGGTAAGCTGTACGCGCGCGGAGCAACCGATGATAAAGGCCAGGTATTCATGCACATCAAAGCCATTGAAGCCATCCTGAAGCAGGAAGGCACCCTCCCGGTCAATATCAAGCTGTGTATTGAAGGTGAAGAAGAGATCGGCAGCGTCAATCTGCCGCCTTTCCTGGAAGCCAGTAAGGACAAGCTGGCAGCGGATGCCGTGCTGGTCTCTGATACCTCCCTGCTGGAACGCGGACGCCCTGCCATCTGCACCGGCCTTCGCGGCCTCTGCTCGCTGGAAGTCACCGTAAACACAGCATTGACCGATCTTCACTCCGGTTCATACGGCGGCGGTGTACCGAATGCGCTTCATGCGCTGGTCTCTTTATTAAGCTCGCTCCATGATGACAAGGGCCGTGTCGCCGTTGAGGGCTTCTATGAGGGTGTCCCTGAGCTATCTCCGCTGCTGCGTGAAGAATTCGCCAAGCAAGGCGTTGATGAAGACAAAATCAGAGCAAGTCTTGGCCTGGAGCAGTTGTATGGCGAAGAGGGCTTTAGCTTCGTGGAGCGGGTTGGTGCCCGGCCAACGCTTGAACTGAACGGTATCTACGGCGGATTCCAGGGTGAAGGCAGCAAGACCGTTATCCCTAAAGAAGCCCACGCCAAAATCACCTGCCGCCTTGTCGGTAACCAGGACCCCCAGCATATTCTGGATGCTGTCGAAGCTCACCTTATTGCCAATATCCAGGCGGGGGCGAAGGTCCAGGTGAAGCAAATGGAGAAAGCCCGCGCCTTCAACATTGACCCTTCCCATTCAATCCTGCAGACGGCGGCTGATGCCTACGGCAAAGTATACGGCACCCGCGCTCTCTTCACCAAAGACGGCGGGTCTATACCGATCATGGAAAGCTTCTCACGCATTCTAAAAGCACCGGTAGTGCTGATGGGTTTTGGTCTGGATGACGAGAACCTCCACGCTCCGGATGAGCACTTCAACCTCGAGAACTTCGATAAAGGCCTGCTGACCATTGTCGAATTCCTGAAGACCGTCTAAGCGCGCCCAGCCGGTATGCTAAAAGCCAGGGTTTCCAGCATTTCGCGGAGACCCTGGCTTTCTATTTTGATGTGCCCTATTTCCCGCTCTACCGGTATGAAGCAGACAAACGTTTACCGAAAAATACGCAAATAAAAAACCCTTGCATAACAAGGATTTCGGAGTTTAAAAGTTGGAGCGGGTGATGGGAATCGAACCCACGCTATCAGCTTGGAAGGCTGAAGTTCTACCATTGAACTACACCCGCATTGGGTAGTGAAGACAAAAGATATTGTATCATTCCCAAGAATAAAATGCAACCCTTCGGATTCGTTTACTTGTTAAGAGGGCATTCCCAGTGAGGACTTTAGAAAAAACATTTCGAATTCGGCAGCCTTAACCGGTTTGCTGAACAGATAACCTTGTGCCTCATGGCAATGCTGCTGGCGTAAGAATTGCAGCTGCTCCTTATTCTCCACACCTTCCGCTGTTACTTTCAGTTTTAAGTGATGAGCCATAGACGTTATAGTCGATACAATAGCTGCATTGTTACTGTCCTCCATAACTTCTGACACGAAGGATCGGTCGATCTTCAGCCGGTCAATCGGCATATCCTTCAGATAATGCAAGGAACTGTATCCGGTCCCGAAATCATCAATACTGATAAAAACTCCAAGTCTCTTCAAGCGGTTCAATTGATCGAATGCAGTTTCTTTGTCTAATGTCATACTCTCTGTAATCTCCAGATCAACATAACACGGGTCGAGCCCGATGTCCTTTAGAATGGCATCGATTTTACCCGCCAGATTCGGCTGCAAAAATTGGCGCATGGACAGGTTAATCGAGACACAAATCGGCCGGTATCCGGCGTTCTGCCAGCTTTTATTCTGCAGGCATGCTGTTTTTAGAACCCATTCCCCGATTGGAACAATCAGTCCACTCTCTTCGGCAATAGGAATAAAGTCCACTGGAGATACCAGTCCCCGCTTCGGATGATCCCATCGCAGCAGTGCTTCCATGCCCACAATTTCTTCCGAATCGAGCTGAACTTGCGGTTGATATACCAAGTAGAACTCGTCCCGCTCCAGTGCCCGGCGCAGATCATTCTCCAGCTTCAGACGTTCCTTCGCTTTCATCTGCATAGCAGGTATGTACCGGCGGATTTCAACCCCCTGGTCCTTGGCATTGTGCACAGCAGTATCTGCATTCTGAATCAGCTGTTCTGCCGTATCTCCGTCACCAGGGTAAATACTCATGCCCAGACTGAGTGAAATATGGTATTCTCCTGACTCCAGCTGTACAGGCGTTTCGAATAGCTTCAAAAGTTCACCCGCCCGAATCAGGCAATTCTCTACGCCAGTCCGGTCGTACATCAGAAAAGCAAATTCATCCGCTCCCATGCTGTACAGCTCTTCATTCAACTTCACATCATTTCCAATGCGCTTCGAGACCAGTTGAAGCAAAAGATCCCCGGCATAATGGCCGAGAGAGTCGTTGATATTCTTAAAATGGTTAATATTCATAATCACTAGTGCAGCGAATCCGCGGCTTTTATCCCGTTCACCTTGAATCACGATTTCTTCCATTCGCTGCATAAGGCGGCGTCTATTCGGCAGTCCTGTCAGGTCATCGTGGTATGCCAAATAGTTAATCCGGGCTTCAGCCTGCTCATTTTCTTGAAAAGGCTCTTCGATCGTAAGCCGGTATACTCCCTTCAACAGAAGGTAATAGGCGACTCCACTGCTAAGCATGCCAAACAAGTAATCCATTTTCCCTACGCTCAGCGGATTCATAAAGAATACCTGTCCGAGAGCAAAAAAGATCAATGAGCGGATAATAATCAGAATGGAAGCCGACTTGTCTGCTTTGCCAGGGTATACAATAAGCACCACCGCAAGCAGGTATACAAAAAGAACAACCAAATCCGTTAAATGCTGCAGTCCTGAGACCCATGAATAACCCGATATCCACGGAGTCAGCATGTAGCCAAAAATAAATACAGCCAAAGCCACCAGGATCATCACAAAGGAAACCCGGAATACCTTATGCTTATCTTCAACTGCTACCGGCTTATCTGCCCTGCTGAAAATGAATAAAATCCCCAGCGCACTGGCTAAACGGGAAAAGGTGAGCAACCATAGGGATTGTTCTGCATTTATATAGGAAGATATTGCAGGAATGCCTGCAAAGCTTAGCGTATGCAAAAAGTCTAAAATGCAGACACCCAAAAAAAGAGCAGAAGTGTGCAGTCTTGCTTTGGATAGCCGGTTAGCAAAGAACAGCCAGCCCTGGGCAAAAATCGCAAATGCGAAGGCCACATTGCAGCAGCCAATGATAAGATAGAGTGCAGACAGCATATCTTTATCTTCTATATTCCCAAGCGGCGTCCGAAAAATTTGAATCAGAAGGAACAGTACGGCCCCTATAATCGCCGCATGAATGGTCTTTTTCTCTTCTTGTCTCATAGGTCCCTCGCGTCTGAAATTGATATCTATAATAAGTGAATGGATATATTTATGTCCTATGTATAAATATCGGTTTGATAGCTCCTTAAAGTTACATTCAGCTTCTTATAAAACAAATAAAACAAATAAAAAAGCACTTCCCCCTGTTGAAGAGTTCAGTGCTCCTTATGAAGCCTTTATTTATCTCCAAAATTCACTTCAGGCGTGGTCAGCTTGTCATAGAATTCAACGGCTTTGTCTTTCTGTTCAGATGCACGCAATGCCATTGCAGAACGCGGATGCTCATCCAGTGTTCCCGTAATCATGTACGGAATGATATAACCCCATTCTTCCTTCTCACGAAGAGGAATCATCAGTCGTTCAACAATATCGATTACAGGACGGAGCGTGTATTTCGTATTCTTCAAATGGGTAACCAGCAGTTCGGTTGGGCAGTTGCCCGCAGCACGTCCCATCCCGTAGCAGGAAGCATCCAGCAGTTCTACACCCTTGTCGGCAGCTACTAGTGTATTAGAGAAAGCCAACTGCAGATTATTATGGGTATGTACGCCCAAACGCTTATTTGGCAGATGAGTCTGGAACTTCTCCACCAGATAATGAACGTCTTTATGGTCAAGGCTTCCGTATGAATCTACAATATACACAACATCTACAACACTCTCGCGAATCTGTTCAAAAGCCTCCAGCAATTCGTTCTCCATAACATTCGACAAAGCCATAATATTAATGGTAGTCTCATAACCTAGATCATGGAACGTTTGCACCAGCTGCAGGGCCTTGTCCACATCTTTGCTGTAGCAGGCTACACGGATCAGATCCAGCATACTTTCACTGCGGGGTAAAATATCATTCTCGTCCACCCGCCCAATATCCACAAGTGCAGAGAGCTTGGTATGGCCCTTCTGCGGGATAACTTTTCTAAGAAAATCATCATTCAAAAAACGCCAAGGCCCAGCCCCCTCAGCTCCCTTAAGCAGCTTGGGCGAATTCTTATACCCGATTTCCATATAATCAACACCGGCTTCATTCAGACCGGCATACAGATTTTGAACAAATTCAACACTGAAATCCCAATTATTTACCAGCCCTCCATCACGGATGGTGCAGTCGACAATTTTGCTCTGATTACTCTTGACCATTGTGTTTCTCCCTTCAACTATAACCTTCATTTTCCCGCCAGGACAGACTTCCTGTGCAGTTATTATCGTTCAATCATACTGAGCGAAGAAACAATTGTAAAGAAAATTTCAGATTATCCACATAACCCTTATTACCGGGGTTGCGCAATGACAAATATCACTGTAAAATGTCACCTAAAATGCTACAGTACAAGAAAACAATTGAGATTGATTATCAATCTCTCTCAGGGGGATTACAAATGGCTTCTACATCCTGCTCCTTACTGCGCTTAGAACCGGGCTCCATGGGCTCCATCCAAAGAATTGAAGGAATGAATCCCATCTTGCGGCGCCGCTTGGCTGATCTCGGGGTGTCTGAAGGCGTTATGATCCGTCTGAAAGGAAAAGGGCCTTTTCTTGGTCCCATTACCTTGGAATGCAACGGTCAACTATTCGCCATCCGCCGGAAGGAAGCCTCCATGATCGAGGTGAATGTCTCATGAGTTCAATAGCACTCGTAGGGAATCCTAATACTGGTAAAACTTCGCTTTTCAATACATTGACCTCTTCCTATGAATATGTGGGTAACTGGGCGGGGGTAACGGTAGAGAAAAAGGTCGGAAGCCTGAAGAATGGTGCCGGCAAGCTGATAGATCTTCCAGGCATATATTCACTGCACCCGCTCTCCCGTGATGAGGGTGTGGCCACGCAATATCTGACCGAGGAATCCCCGGAAGCCCTCATTAATATCGTTGACGCCTCCCAGCTTGAACGGAACCTGCTACTCACACTTCAATTGCTTGAATACGGCAAACCTACTGTCCTGGGACTCAACATGATGGATGTGGCTAAAGCGCGCGGCATCTCGGTCAATCCTGAAGTGCTCCAATCACGCCTTGGTATTACCGTCCTCCCGCTGATTGCCAGAACCGGCAAAGGCAGCGGACAAGTACTTAGCGTTCTGGAGAAAACCTCGGCTATTCCCCGGGTAACCTTCAAACTGGATTATGGTGAATTGGCCGAGGAAGCCATCGCTTCTATTGAAAAAGAATTACAGGCTATTCAGGGTCTGCCGAATCTGCGCTGGATTGCACTTCAATTAATGGAGCAGAATCCGGTGGTTCTAGAACTGCTCAAAAAGCGCGTAGATACTTCACGACTTATGGCCATCTGCGACAGCTGTCAGAGTGAACTGCAGAGCCGCAAGCTGGCATTGACGCTGCCTCAATGGATTCGTTCAGTGCGTATGGACTTTATCCGCTCTCTATGTGCAGCTGCAATGGATACTACGCTTATCAAACCGCATAATTTGACCGAACGGCTGGATGCTGTCCTGACTCACCGTTTCCTCGGCCTCCCTCTGTTCATCATCTTCATGTACGCCATGTTCAAGACAACCTTTGACTGGATCGGCGGTCCTTTGTCTGATATGGTGGATGGCTTTATTTCCGGCCCGCTCAGCGATGGAGCGAATTCACTCCTTCAGACGATTGGTGCATCAGGATTTACACATGCGCTTATCGTGGACGGAATCATTGGCGGGGTTGGTGGCGTAGTAGTATTCGTCCCGCAGATTTTCATTCTGTTCCTGATGATTTCTTTTCTTGAGGACTCCGGTTATATGGCTCGTGTCTGCCTGCTAATGGACAGTACGATGGAGCGCATGGGCCTTAACGGTAAAGCCTTTATTCCTTTTATTATCGGATTCGGCTGTAATGTACCTGCGATTATGGCTGCACGCAGTATCGAACAGCCTAAAGACCGCATGCTGACCACACTCCTTCTGCCGCTTATGTCCTGTTCTGCCCGGCTGCCGGTATATCTGCTGTTCGCAGCAGTATTCTTCCCTGCCCAACAGGCCACTGTAGTACTCACGATGTATGTGCTGGGTGTGGTGTTCGCACTTATTTTGTGCAAATTGTTCTCAAAATATCTGTTCAAAAATGAATCCTCCGTTTTCATCATTGAGCTGCCTCCTTACCGGATGCCGCAAATGAAGACCCTTGGACGCAGCACGTGGGAAAAAGGTAAGGGGTTTCTGCGCAAAGCCGGTACGATTATTCTCGCCGGTTCAGTTATCATCTGGCTGATGTCCTACGCCGGTCCTTCCGGACTGAATGTGGACATGGACAACAGTTTCCTGGCTAAGTTTGGCGGAATGATTGCGCCGCTGCTGCATCCGCTTGGATTTGGCACATGGCAGGCCGGTTCCACCCTGGTTCCAGGTTTCCTGGCCAAAGAGGTGGTGGTGTCCACCATGAATATTATCTACCATGCCTCGGATGCCGCCGGACTGGAAGGCCAAATCTCGCAGGTGTTCACACCGCTTAGCTCAGTCAGCTTCATGGCCTTTATCCTGCTCTACACTCCTTGTCTGGCTACTGTGGGGGTAATTAAGAAAGAGACAGCTTCATGGAAATGGACCTTTTTCTCCATAGGCTACTCTGTTGCGCTGGCGTATATTGTTGCACTGGTCATTTTTCAAGGCGGCAGCTTACTCGGATTGTCTTAATGCCTGGTTAACCAAGAGTAATTTAAGCGAAAGCGGGGAACAGCAATGATTATTAATATACTAATTGTAGCGCTTGTATTTGGTTACTCCGGTTGGATGATCTACCGTCACGTACAGAAGGGCAAACAGGGCGCTTGCGCCGGCTGTGATAAAAGCAAAACCTGCGCAGCCGCTTCATCCGATTCTCCTTTCTCCTGCAGCGGAGGACCTGTAGATACCAAACATTCAGCCAAGGCTTGACCAGCCAATGCAAGCAGATTCGTTTAGGATCCCTGGGATGCGGGTATGTTACTAATAAGCAATTACAGCCAGACCAACCCAAGGAGGGAATACACATGAATACCAAAAAGACGTTATGGACTACAGCAGCACTTGGAGCAGCCTACCTGCTCAGAAACAAGGATGCGCGTAACAAGGTCATGAATGGCATTCAATCGATAACTTCCCAGATGAGAGCCAAAAAGAACATCTAGCCGGAACGTTAGAACAGATTGGACAACGCTTATAGGTTATTATAGCTACCCTGCAGAATAGGCGAATTCTTATATCTTTGCCAAAAGCCGCAAGACCTTGAAATAGAGGTCTCGCGGCTTTTGGTTGTAATCGATTTGGAAATGGCTAGCCTTCGACTGTATTTCTAGAACGTTCTTCTTCGCAGGGGCTTAAATGAAGTAAATATTGTAAAAGCGTGCGCACCATTACCCCCGTTGCTCCCTTAGGATTCACTCCGCGTTCCTTGGACAGAAATGCCGTTCCGGCAATGTCCAGATGAATCCATGGCAGACCCTCTGCGAACTCGCCGATGAACAATCCTGCCGTTGTGGCTCCGCCGTATCTCCCGGCCGCATTGCGGATATCAGCCACCTCGCTCCGCAGCATTTCCCGGAACTCGGGATACACCGGCAGCTTCCAGATCCTCTCTCCAGCTCTAATCGAAGCCCTCTCTAATTCCTCCATCATTGCCTCGTTATTGGTTACAGCACCTGTTGCAAGGTCACCCAGAACCGATAGTACAGCACCTGTCAGGGTCGCTACATCGATAATCCGCTCTGCTCCCCACTCCCGGGAATAGGTAAGTGCATCCGCCAGTATAATTCGGCCTTCCGCATCGGTATTTAATATTTCAATGGTTCGTCCGCTCAGGGAGGTAACGATATCTCCCGGTTTGAAGGCATTTGGTGCAGGCATGTTCTCAGCGGAAGGAATAACCATTACCACGTTAATCCGTGGACGCAGCGTGCCCAGCGCATCCATGACCCCGAGCACCGCTGCTGCTCCACCCATATCGCTGATCATGTCTTCCATGCCTGGCGCTCTTTTCAGGGAAATACCACCGGTGTCAAACGTAACGCCTTTGCCGATAATTGCTGTAACATCCTCCCATTGGTTAGTCCCCTGGTAACGGATTACGATCATCCGTGGTGGATGCACGCTTCCTTTGCCGACCGCAAGCAGGCCTCCCATACCTTTTTGTTCGATCTCCTGTTCATCAAGTACTTCTGCAGGGAATCCGTGCCGCTCAGCAATTTCTATCGCGGCCCTTGCAAGTGTTGAAGGTGTCAGCAGATTCCCCGGAAGATTGGTAAGATGGCGTGCCAAACAGGTCGCTTCACCAAATGCCTTTCCCTGCTTAATCCCTTGTATCCATTGATCAGTCTCTACGGTCTCCGCTATCCGTTCCATATGCAGTACAACAGACTCAAGACCGGTGTAGACTGGCTGTTCCCGCTTGTAATGCATCCGAAGGTATCCACCTAGAATAATACCCTCCACGAGCGCTTGGCTGGCCTCATCAGCTCCAATAGCAGTCAGCAGACTTAAGGTGTCAGGCACCTGAATAAGAAGCCTGCCAGCCTTCAGCTTGAGTGCAGCGCGAGCTGCTTGAGCAGCTAGAAGACGAAGTTCCTCTGCTTGAAGAAGGCCGCTTCCGCTTCCGGCCAGAATGACAACAGGTAACTCAGGCATTCCTTCTACGGGGATAGCATAGGTTTGGTTCAGCTTGCCGGCGAATAATCCGGCTTTAGCCAGCATACTTATTTGTCTGGACCATTCAGCAGCCTTATTGCCACCTTCACATTCAGCCTCAGATATAACGATGCATAAGGCATCACCCTGTAGTGACTTTGACGGACTGCCGCTGCTCCAATGAATATCGATAAGAATCCCTCCTCGCCAATAGCCCAATGATGTTTTCCTCCACCATAACACAGCGAGGCTGATTCCTACACAGACTTGCTGCGCAGGAATCAGCCTCTCATGAATCTAATTCACCTAAATATACAGATGTGATATTGAATTACTGAATCAGCGGCAGCGAAATGACAAATCGCGTGCCCTCGTTAAGCCGGCTGCTGACTGAAATGCATCCCCCATGGTTCTTGATAATCCGGTCACTGACGGACAAACCAAGTCCAGTCCCGTTTTCCTTCGTGGTGAAAAAAGGATTGAACAACCTGTCCAAGGTGCAGATATCCATCCCTTTGCCATTATCAGAGATAAAGATACGAACCTCTGCACCTTCCCTGCGTGCCCCCAGCTCGATCCTGCCCATAGCGTCATCCACTTTTTCAGTAATTGCTTCCATCGCATTTCTTATCATATTGAGAACGACCTGCTTCATCTGTTTGATATCGCCGGAGATGATCATATCCTCCTGAAACGGCTGAAGCTGGATCTCACAGCCTTTCATTAATGCTTCACTTTCGGTAAGCAGGACAACTTCCTTAAGCAGCCCCGACACAGAAATCATGGCTACCTGAGGCACTGAAGGTTTGGAGGACATAAGAAATTCGTGAATAATATCATTGGCCCGATCAATCTCCGCTAATATGATCTTGGCGTATTCCTCCTTGCCCAGCTGATGAAGATGGGGATGAAGTAATTGTATAAAACCGCGGATCGCTGTAAGCGGATTACGGATTTCATGAGCAATCGAAGCTGACAATTTGCCCAGCATCACCAGACTGTCGTTCTGATATGCTGTTTGCTCAATCAGCTTGTAGTCGGAGATTTCCTTGAACGTGAACAGATAGCAGCCTTTCATTTGTTCGCCACTGCATAAAGTTACTTTCCAATACCGGCCGTATTCATCTACAAACTCATAGCTTGGCTTACCTTTTTTCATGATTTCACGATATCCGCGCAATACCTGTTTCTTCTTGAACCGGTTCATCTGGATATTAGACAATAAATGAATCATAGTGCAGCCCAACAGCGAATGTCTGCTCAGTCCCAGAATAGCATACATTTGCTTGTTCACAAATGTTAGTACTCCTTCTTCATCAAAAAGCATGATTCCGCTGTCCATTTGCTCGAGTACATCCTCATATGTAGTAGTCATCGGCCCAGTTTGAAACGTTCTTGCTGGCAGAAGCAAGCTTTCCTGATATTGGCTTATCACGATACGAAGTTCCCCCTTTTACTGCATTTGACGAAGACGCTTAAGCGACATCAAATTACTATGTATATGAGTATATGACGAAGCCGCCAGAACATTCGGAAATCGTATTATATTATCCAACCGTTTCAACTATATTCCAATCATATCCAAGAGAAGCAGACAACGCAATCAGAGAAACTGTCGAATTGCAAAATTATTCCTAAAATGATTCTAAAGACACACTTATTCCTATTGTGAAACCAGTTTCCCTCCTCTTTTAGTTAAACTGACTGCAAAAAGAGCCCCCGCTATCGCGAAGGCTCTGGATCTACATATCAGGCTGCTCCAACAAACAGTCTGTTTCTTTCAGGCTTTTTGCTGCAAGCGGTGGCGCCGCTGACTCATAACAGCCAGACGTTTCTTAAGCTCCCGCTCCCATTTGGTATCTTCGATCTGCTTGGCTACGGCCAGCAGGTCAAGGGCCATATCAATCTGGCTGCGCACGATGTGCAGCGGATCTTCACTCTCTACATTGATGACATTCTCGAAAATAGCTTCCTCGTCTTCCATCACATAATCCTGGAAATCAACATCTGTGACACCGTCTCCATGGGCATATTCGGCCAAGATTTCATATTCATTTTCAACTTTATAATGTACCTCTACCCGATGGCAGACCGGGCAAAAAAGCAGGGGAACATTATGGACTTGCGTGCGATAATGCTTTAGGGTTCCCTTCGTTCCAACCATACTCGCTCCACAGCAAAAGCTCATTTTTGTTCACCCTCCTTGGTATTTACATTGATTTAATATTATATTACACAATGGCGGCGGAGATTCCTCGCCTTGAAGCTATAAATTAACCTTTGCGCCCATTTTCAAACGGGAGTTCCGTTGCCTATGGGCTATTTGGTGCAAAAAACCCCCTCGCCGGAAATTACTCCCGCAAGGAGGTTTTTCTAAATATCTCAAAGATCAGTGCTTAACTGAGCCCTTGCTTACAGGTTCTTGTCGCCGGGTTTCCAGTTCATGGCGCACAATCCGCCTGATTGCAAAGCTTGCAGAACACGGAGAGTTTCTTCTACACTGCGGCCTACATCATTGTGGTTAACTACCTGATACTTCAGTTCACCGTCAGGATCGATGATGAACAAGCCGCGCAGTGCGATCCCTTCTTCTTCAATCAGGATGCCATAATCACTGGCAACCTTCTTAGTGATATCAGATGCCAGCGGAAAGTTGATGGGTCCAAGACCGTTCGAATCCTTAGGTGTAGTGATCCAAGCCTTGTGGCTGTGTACCGAATCGATACTTACACCAAGAATTTCGGTATCAAGTGCCGCGAAATCAGCTGCAGCATCGCTTAATGCTGTGATTTCTGTAGGACATACAAAGGTGAAATCAAGCGGATAAAAGAAGAATACAAGCCATTTGCCGCGATAGTCGGACAAGCTAACCTTACCGAAATCTTTACCGTCGCCCGTTACGGTTTCCATTGTAAAATCTGGGGCTGGTTTACCTACCAAACGTTCTGCCATTGCTTAAATCCTCCTTTGAGTATGTAAGAAAAACAATTGTTGAAATCCACTTCCAGTGCAATATGCTTTTCTTGATTGGATGAGTTGGTGAATACTTGTTGCTATAGACCAAATGGTATCATCGTACAAAATTAAAGTCAATATTACAGTCATTACTTTTTTATAATTATTATAAATAAGCAATTTTCTGTGAAGTTTTTTGTTTTTCTGCTTCAAAAGGAGAACAGCTGGATTACATCCTAGGCT
>NZ_LVWH01000170.1:0-64191 GCF_001909045.1 Paenibacillus sp. P3E
CGGCCGCTGTTGTCTGCAGATTTCTTGATGTTTCTGGATTTTATTGCTAACTTTCCCCGTTAGAGTTTAATGTACAATTTCGAGCCAGCCAACAAGTCTGACTCCCACACGACCCCACATTTTTGTTATAACAATATATTCCTTTTACTTTATATTAGGGGTCACATTACGAAACAGAAAAAATCGTACGTTTGGAAATAATGAAAAACCAATTTCTATTTCACAAGGAATTTCGACCTTCTCCATATTTAGTATCTTAATTTTACTCTTGTTCGAAACAAAATAGATCGGCAATGGTATCTGCAGTTTCATTTGGAGTAACCCTGCCCAATTAAAATAAAAACCGCCAAGACTACCCGACGGTTAAATATTATGCTATTCACTCCATTGGAGCATACCAACTTACTGAATGTTGATAATCTACGTTTTCGATCCATTTTTTTGCCGACTTTCCGTCTGGCTCGGAAATCCAAACATCATTATTACCCCAATTCGATCGTGTCCAAGTTAATTTTTGATTTAGATACAGAAATTCAGGGTTAAAATCACCATACCCGATAGGTGGAAAACTTATTTGCTTTTGATCTTTGTTTTGAATATCAATTCTAAATAAAATCGGCAGTGCCCTCTTGGAGGGTTTATTTGACCATTCTATTTCAGGTGACCTGGAAACAATTACATTCTTATCGCTCTGCCATGTAAAACTTAGATCAACAAAATTTTCGGGTGTCAAAATAAGAGATTGCAAAGCAGGGAGTTCTTTTACTTTCAAATGTTTGTTCTTGAATCCAAAGATCATTCTACCGCCACCTTGAATGTATCCCAATAAATTGCTGCTGGGTGCCCAATTAAATGCAAACCCCGAAGCCATCTCATCGAGAGGTTCAAACTTCTTTCCATCCGAAGATAACACGCAAAGCATATTGCTATCCATAGACCATGAAGCAGTTGGATGGACAATAAAAGCAATCCATTTTTTATCAGCAGACCATTCGAAACTAGACGTACCTATTGCCAATATTTCAATATTACCTTTCTTCAAATTCCCAGGGATGGTGAAAAATTGTTGCACATTTTTAATTAAGTCTTCAACTTTTAGGTCCTTTCCTAAGGGAACCTTAAAAAGTATAGGGTTTGTCCATCCATTTGGGAGTAGATTTGCACTTGATGAAACCAAAAAGCCACTTCCATCTGGCATCCATGAGAAACTACTGACACCTAGGGCTACATTCGTAAAACTTTTAGGTTTTCCCAAACGAATGTCTGAAATATTCAGAACGCTGCGGTCTTGGAAGGCAAGAACATTTTTATCTGGTGCCCATTGACAGTTTGAGCCTCCCTCATGATACACCTGGTAGCTTTTCATGCCCAGGGTATCATAAACCCATATTCCATCCTTTTTCGTATAGGCAATCCATTTCCCATCATATGACCAAACAGATGAATCCACACGCGAATCATTAGTTATTTGTTTTTCCACTTTATCGACTTTCAACCAAAGATTCTCTTCGCGGATAAAAGCGGCTTTCAATGTACTTTCTGCATGAGTTATGAGTGATCCCTGGAAACAAAATAGAAAAATTAGGATCAATAAAAGTTTCTGCACCTCACCACCTCCAATTCAATGTTATATTCCCCAAAATCGATCTATATATCCATTAAAAAAGACCCTTTAAATAAAGAGTCGTAAACTTGACTTTCCATGTATAGTAGAGAAATGCAAGTTAGCCACAATCAATGTGTAATAATAAACTATACTTCAACTGGACGTCTGCCGTAGGGAACAATAGCGTTAATTTAGGGTTGATTTATCTGACGCTCTCATGGCAACTTCTTAGGACTCAATCTGACAGGATCGCCGATAATGTACGATTTTTTCCGTTTCGTGATGTGACCCCTAATGCCACACTAACCTCCCGTTAGCATAATGAAGCGTCAGCTAGTCTAATACTTTGTTTTCTCAGTCTACAACTTTATTTTCCCAGGCTAACACTTTAATTTTCAGTCTAATACTTTATTTTCTTTGGACAGTCTAATCGATTGACAGCAGCATTTACGACACGAACGAGGTGGTTTTCGGGAATATCTTCTTCCATATCCATTGGCAAAAGTTGGTCCATGGTATATTGAATGTACAAAAGAAACCTCTCCTTGATTGAAAATGGTTGACCGCACTTCCATTTTACCAAAGAAAGGTTTCCTTTTTTATGATTTTAGAAGGATTGTAGATACGGTTCCCACTTAAACAGCGGAGAGAACGGAATGATTGTGGAAAAGCGGCAGCGTTCGCCTTGGTCTCCGGATTTTCACCGCTAAGGGGAATGAAAAAAATCTGGAGACCACAGCGATTGGAACAACGTTTCGTTCGCGGAGCGTCCTCACCAAGCGCAACCGTCTATCCAACTCTAAAAACAAGGGGCGTCCCAGCCATTTCATGGCTTATGGGACACCCCCTCAGGTATCCGTTTCAGCGAGAAATAGAAGGATGATTTATAGTGTGAAACATATAAATCCTTATATTTGTAAAAAGGCAGTCCCGGACGTTCTTCCGGACTGCCTTTTTTTTGTTAATAACCAGATTAGATGTCCTCTCCGCTAATCCGGTTCAGGAACTGCAGCGCGCGCGGGTTCGTTGTATGCTCCAGCACTTCAGCCGGTGTCCCCTGCTCCAGGATTACACCGTCATCCATCAATATAATCTGATCCGCCACATCCGCGGCGAATTTCATCTCATGGGTAACAATGACCATCGTCATGCCTTCGGCAGCAAGCTGCTTGATTACCTTCAATACCTCGCCTACCAGCTCAGGATCGAGAGCCGAGGTGGGCTCATCGAACAGCAGTACTTCAGGCTCCACGGCCATCGCCCGCGCAATGGCGACACGCTGCTGCTGTCCGCCCGATAATTGATGCGGGTAAGCATCCACCTTGTCCGCAAGGCCAACCTTGGCGAGCAGCTCGATGCCGCGCTTGCGGGCTTCCTCCTTCGGGCGTTTCTGGACGGTAACCTGACCCTCCATCACATTTCCCAATGCGGTCATATGCGGGAACAAATTATAGGACTGAAAGACCATTCCGGTCCGCTGGCGGAGCGCAAGTATCGAACGCTGCGGGATTTTGCCGCCGGCTGTGAAATTCAACTTCAGATCAGCCAGTGCCAGGCTTCCCTGGTCAGGCTGTTCCAGCAGATTGAAGCAGCGCAGCAGGGTTGTTTTCCCAGATCCGGAAGGGCCTATTATAACGAGTACTTTGCCATGTTCAACGGTGAGGTCTACACCCTTCAGCACTTGGAGGGGGCCGAACGATTTGTGCAAGTCACGAATTTCAATCACGGGTACTCCTCCTTATCTCGCCGAGTAACGGTCGAGCCGCTTCTCCAGGTGATTTTGCAGAACGGATAGCACGGAACAAAACAGCAGATAAAACAGAGCCGCTTCACAGTATAACAGCAGCGGTTCATAGGTGGTTGCCGTAATCTGCTGTGCTGTTTTGAAAATCTCAACATAAGTGATTGTCGCTGCAAGCGAAGTGTCCTTAACGAGGCTGATAAAAGAATTGGACAACGGTGGAACCGAAACACGCGCTGCCTGAGGGAGAATGACTCTGCGCAGCGCCTGTCCCCGTGTCATTCCGACAGAGAATGCTGCTTCCCATTGGCCTTTATGTATAGACAGAATCGCGGCCCGCACAATCTCGGAGGAATAAGCGCCCACGCTGAGCGTGAATCCTATCGTAGCAGCAATAAAAGGATCAAGTATGATGCCTACCGCCGGCAAGCCGTAAAAAATAATAAACAGTTGCACCAGGAGAGGTGTGCCCCGGATTATCCAAACGTAAAAGCGGGCGATCAGCTTCGGCAAGGTCCATGGCGAAAGGCGGATCAGTGCGGTCAATACAGCCAGCAGAAGCCCCAAGATAAATGAAACGACAGCCAGCGGAATGGTAAAAGCCACCCCGGCTTTGAGCAGGGGCAGCATCGAATCAAGGAAAATTTGTATTTTGCGGTCATCCATAGATCAGACATCCTTCTCTAGACTATGGGCGGCCTCGGCCGCCCTCGTCTACCCGTTATTATTTGGAAACGTCAGCGCCAAAATACTTCTCGGAAATCTTCAGGTATGAACCGTCACTCTTCATAGCTGCCAGAGCTTCGTTCACAGCGGCTACCAGTTCATCGTTGCCTTTCAGGAAGACAGCCGCACTCTGAGAGCCCTCTGCAATTTCGTCAACAACCTTGATTTTCACATCCGGCTTCTGCTTCTTCAGATCCAGATAGGACAGGCCGTCATTCACGGTTGCATCAATGCGCCCTGAGGTCAGCAGATCAATGGCTTGATTAAAACCGTCGGTTGCCACGATTTCCGCTCCGTTCTTACGGGCGATATCGGACAGATTACTGGTCATAGACTGGCCGGCTTTCTTGCCTTTCAGATCAGCGAAGGTCTTGATATCTTCATTCTTCTCGCCAACGATCAGCACAGCTTTGGAGACAATATAAGGGTCCGAGAAATCGTACTTCACCTTGCGTTCGTCGGTAATGGAAACTTCATTAAAGATAACATCAAAGCGCTTCGCGTCCATCCCGGCAAAAATGCCGTCCCACTGGGTTTCGAAGAATTCCGCTTTTACTCCCAGCCGTTTGGCCACCTCTTCAGCGATCTCAACGTCAAAACCGGTTAGCTTACCGGAAGAATCATGGAAGGTAAATGGTGCATAGGTACCCTCGGTCCCAATACGCAGCTTACCGCTGGCTTTGATGGCCTCCAGGCTGTTTTGTTCCGCAGGTGCTGCAGCTCCTTCAGTAGGTGCTGCCGAAGACTCGGCTGCTGAATTTTTGCCTCCGGCATTATTGTTATTATTGCCGCAAGCTGCTAGCAGTACCACTGTAAGCAGCAATAGAATAGTCAAACTAAGTTTTTTCATAAATCGATAACCCCTCTCGTCTCATTCTCTGTATGTACCGGCTGTTCACCGGCAAGTTGAATAGTAACACCGTCACATCAGCGGAGTCAATAGTTTTTCCGATAATAAACATCGGAATTATGATGTAAGCGTTTGAACCGCTATTTTCCTTCTCTTAAGGCTGCTGGTATTGGAATAGCATACCCCAAAACATGTTAAATTCCCCAGAGAAGTCAGGTACAAAAAGTGGAAACAGCTTCGCAGTCCTTATAGAGCCTCAACAATAAAAAAATCCCCGCAGCACCTGAATGCTGAACGGAGATATTTGCACTAACCCATATGTTATTTGACTGCATTTACAGAAACTAACTATGCATCATTTCAGGCTGAACCTTTGACTTGGAGCCGTCTTCCCCGCCTCTGCGCCCTCTCCGCAGAAGTAAGCCCAGCATAGCACCGCCCAGAGCAACGAAAATCATAATGTGAAAGGTATCATCAAACCCTTTGGCAAGAACGGTTTGTGTAGCCAGCTTCAAGGCTTCGGGTGAAGCTTCTGCCGCGCTCTTGCCGGCTGCAGCGGCAGCCTCTTGCATTTCCGCCCCGCGCGCAGCCGCTCTTGAGGTCAGGATGGTTACCAGTGTGGAAACAGCCAGAGAATTGATTACCTGCTGCATGGAATTGGTCAAGGAAGTGACCCGGTTAACCAAATGACTTGGCGCCTTGTTGAGCAGATGTGTATTCATTGGCATCACCATCATTCCCATGCCTGCACCGCACATGATCAGCGGCAGAATCAGGTCCCTGCTCTGCGTGGTAAGATCCACATGAGAATACTGGTACAACGCACCCGAAACCAGGCTGAGTCCGCAGACCACCAGCCAGCGAACTCCGATCTTGTCGAACAAAATCCCGGCAATGGGCATCATAAGGCCAGAGGCAATCGCCTGGGGCAGCAGGGTAAGACCCGTATCAAATGCTCCGAAGCCGCGGGCCTGCTGAAGAAACTGCGGGAGCAGGAACAGCGCACCGTACAAGCCGAACTGTGCAATCCATTGTACAACAATCCCTGTGCTGAAATCGACCGAGCGCAGAATACGCAGTTCCAGGAGCGGTGTCTCCGAACGAAACTCAGCAATGACAAAAGCGATTAAGGCCACAGCACCGAGGGATAAACCGATCAGTGTTTTGTCCGAAGTCCAGCTGTCCGCTCCCTGGCTCACCCCGTAAGACAGAGAAGCAAAGGCAAGGGGCCCAAGAATGATCCCAAGCTTATCCATCCCCGGCACCTGGCTGCGTTCCGATTGAGGCAGCTTGCGGGAACCAATCAGAAGACAAATGATCCCGATGGGAATATTAATGAGGAAGATCCAGCGCCAGGAATGATACTCCACCAGCCAGCCGGACAGCACGGGACCGATAGCCGGAGCGAACAGCACCGGAATACCCATGATCCCCATGACTACGCCTACCTTGCTCTTGGGTGCCAGTTTGTACACATATGCCATCCCGACAGGAAGCACACAACCTCCGCCCAGACCCTGCAGGACACGGAACGCAATCAGCCATTCTGCACGGCTTGGTGTTGCACAGAGAATTGAACCCATAGTGAATACGATAACTGCAGTCAGAAAAACAGTCTTGGCCCCAAAGCGGTCAGACAGCCAGCCGGACAACGGGATCACCGAAGCCTGGGCCAGCATGTACCCGGTCACAATCCATTGCAGTGTATTTAGATCCGTATTAAAATCCTTAACCAGCGTTGATAAAGCCACATTCATAGCCGTACTGTCGAGCACCACCATGAATACACCGGCAATGATGGCCAGCAGCGGAACCAGAATGCTTGACAGGCGAAAATCGGCCTCCGGTTTCAGCGATTGCTCCATTCTCTGTCTCCTCCTGAATTGAACTGCGCGCAGGTGGACTTATTGACCTCAGCGCAGCTTAATCGATATAATATATCTCTAAACGGACAACTGTCCGTATTTACATTTTTCAGTCTACGGACAATTGTCCGCTATGTCAATGGAGTTCACATATTTCCTGTAAATATATACTGTATTTCTGAAAGGAGCCTGTCATGAACCCGAGAGAACAAGGCAGCAACCCATCCTCAAACCCAATACCACCATCAAATCCATCCTCCTTCCGGAATAATCAGGACCCTTATGTCCAGCGTATTCTTGAGGCCGCCCGAGCGCTTTTTACTGAGAACGGTCTGGAAGGAGTCAGTATGTACGGCATTGCCAAGCAGGCAGGAATCGGCCAGGGCTCGCTCTACCGCAGATTCACGGACAAAGGTGAAATTTGCTCTGCCCTGCTCTCCACCAGCTCAGAGCGTTTTCTTACCCGTTTGGAGCAGGAGCTCCAAACCACTTTAGAAACAGACAGCTCCATTGAGGAACTGCGGAGCAGTATTGAACAAGTGGTGGATTTCATAGACCAGCATGCCGAGCTGCTGCAGATGATCAAGTCTGAGTTCACGGGTAAGAAACAGCTTACCCAGTTTGAACATCCGATTTTCCAGCGGCTGAATGCAGTTATGGCCGAGCGTCTGCGGAGGGTTGCTGATGACGGCAAGCTGATTGCTATTGATCCGCATTTTGCCGCAACTTCTCTGATCGCGGTCCTCAGCCCTGATCTCTATCTCTATCAGCAGAAGCTTCACGGGTCGGGCAAAAAGGATATCCTGGAAGGGATTCTAACCCTATTCGTAACTGGACTGCAGCGGTCCTGAGTACACTTTCTTTTGACAACATTCTGGAATATGCTATATTAGTTAGCAGTTGCGAATATAATATTGACCTGCTATTTCACTAGGGGAGTCTAATGACTGAGACGAAGCCTTAAGCTTCGGACCCTTGGAACCTGATCTGGATCATACCAGCGGAGGGAAGTGGAACAGAAACGATCAGCAGTGCCGCTTCACGCCTACTGCCTGAACCTTTCAGACCCATTTGCCTCCCCTGGAGACGGATGGGTCTTTATTGTGCTTCCTAAGTCCCGGAAGCAGATGCGTGCCAATGAAAGGAGGCTTAATACATACGAGTATGATCTCTATCACTAACCTGTCCTATGCTTTCAGCACTTCACCGCAGATGCCCGTATTCAGTAGGCTCTCGATGAACGTCCGCCGGGGCGAATTCATTTCCATTGTCGGTGCCAGCGGCTGCGGAAAAAGCACCCTGTTCAAAATCATCGCCGGTCTGCTTCGGCATACAGGTGGCGAACTCAAAGTTCACGGTATGATCTCTGACGATCCATCGTCGCGCCTGGGCCAGGTCGCCTATATGCCGCAGCAGGATCTGCTGTTGCCCTGGAGAACCGTGATGGACAACTGCCTGCTGCCTTGGGAGCTGAAGCGAAAAGGCAGCAAGGCAGTTGCTGTAAAGAATATCCGTGAGATGCTCGAACGGTTTGGCCTTGAAGGTACAGAGCGGCTCTACCCGCAGGAGCTGTCCGGGGGGATGCGTCAGCGGATCGCTATGCTCCGTACCCTTGCCGCTGGAAATGAGCTGATGCTGCTCGATGAGCCTTTTGGAGCACTGGATGCCATAACCAAGCGTGAACTGCACCGCTGGCTCCTGGAATTGTGGAGCAGTCTTAAGCAAACGGTTCTGTTCATCACCCACGATCTGGAGGAAGCGCTGCTGCTCAGTGACCGGATTTACTTGATGTCTGGAGGCAGCGGCGGTGTACAGGAATTCTCGGTGGATATCCCGCGGCCCAGACACTACCGGATGAACTATGAACCGAAGTTTATTACTTTGCGGGAGAATTTGGAGCGGAGGCTGCATGAGAGTATCTATTAGCAGAACCTTTCTGCGCGATTATGGCCCCTTTGCCTTGCTGGTACTGGTCACCCTAGCCGGCTGGGAGTTCGCTGCATGGCTGAAGCTTGTTCCAGCATTCATTCTCCCGGCTCCAACAGCTATATGGACGGCACTTATGGAGCAGAAAGAACTGCTCTTCGGAGAGCATTTACCCGCTACACTTCAGGAGGTTTTGCTCGGCTTTGTTCTGTCAGCAGCCTGCGGCATGCTGCTGGGTACGGGAATGCACATGTTTACTCCGCTCGAAAAGGCGTTATACCCTTTGCTGGTGATCAGTCAGACCATTCCGCTGATCGCGCTGTCACCCATTTTTATTATGTGGTTTGGCTATACCCTATGGAGCAAGGTTGCGGTGGTTTTCCTTACTGCCTTTTTCCCGGTGGTAGTAGGGACCTTTGACGGTCTGCGCAAAAGCGGTGCTATGTACAAAGAACTGCTGCTCACACTTGGTGCGACCCGCTGGCAAATTCTGCTAAAGACCCAGATTCCGCCTGCACTGCCCTCTTTGTTCTCTGGTCTTAAGCTCTCTATGGTCTACTGCGTCATTGGCGCGACGATTGGGGAATGGCTGGGCGGTAGCCGGGGGCTCGGCTATTTCAGCCGGCGGATGGCGGGCAATCTGCAAAGTGCGGAAATGTTCGCCGCAGTATTTCTTTTATCTGCACTCGGTATCGTTTTATTTCTATTTATTGTGCTGCTCGAAAAAATTATTTTGCAGAAAAGAGGCATTCATCGATGAAACTGATCCCTTCTGAACCTCCCTTTAGAAAAAGGAAACTCCCTTTGCTCCCCTTATTGCTGCTTCTGTGTCTGGGACTTGCTGCGACAGGCTGTGGGAACAGCAATGATAAGTCTCCAGCCAGCTCTGCATCAGCGGATCAAGGCGGGCAGCCCCACAAGCTGACGATTATGCTCGACTGGTACCCGAATGCAGTCCACTCCTTCCTGTACGCCGCCCAGCAGAACGGCTATTTTGCCGACGAAGGGCTTACTGTGGATATCCAAATGCCCGCTGACAGCAATGATGCCCTGAAGCTCGTAGCCGCAGGTAAAGTTGACCTGGCCCTAAGTTACCAGCCGCAGGTGCTGATGGCTCGGGGTGAGCAGATTCCGGTGAAGTCCGTAGCTGCGATCGTCAGACATCCGCTTAATCATCTGATGGTTCCGGCTGACAGCGGGATCAAGAGCCCAAAGGACCTGGCAGGCAAAAATGCCGGATACTCCTCGATCCCACTCTATGAAGCTATGCTGAAAACCATGGTCAAAAGCGATGGCGGAGATCCTGGAGCAGTAACCCTGACCGATGTGGGTTTTGACCTGATTCCAGCCATTACAACCGGGCGTGTCGATGGCATTATTGGCGGATTTATTAACCATGAGCAGTTGATTCTGGAAAAGGAAGGCCATCCGGTCATTTCGCTGAATCCAACCGATTACGGCGTCCCCGATTATTATGAGCTAGTATTGGTCGCCAGCGACCAGGGCCTGCAGAATTCTGAAGGCTATATCCAGAAGTTTATCCAGGCAGCACGTAAAGGACAGCAATTCGTTGCGGATCACCCGCAGGAGGCACTTAACCTCCTTCTGGCTCATGAGGATGCAACGGCTCCACTCGACAAAGACATCGAATCCAAAAGCCTGGAGCTGCTGCTGCCCCTAATGGACGCCGGCAGTGAGCCGTTTGGCTATCAGGACCCTGCATCATGGGAAAAGGTACAAACCTGGCTGAGTGATAACGGGCTGCTGAATGGCAAGGTGAAGACCGCGGAGGCTTTTATTAACTTGTAAATGAGAATTCATAAATGCTCATATAACTAAGTCTACGCTTCTGGAGCGAGTTTGTACGAAGTGAATTCATAGAAGCAAGGCTGACAAAACTTTTAGGAGGAATACTCATGTCTTTCTTATCCAAAGTGCGGGACAGCAATCCGCTGGTGCATAACATTACCAATATTGTGGTCGCGAACTTCAGTGCGAACGGACTGCTGGCACTCGGGGCTTCGCCTTTTATGGCGGATGCACATGAAGAAGTCGCGGATATTGCCGCTATGTCTGGTGCTGTAGTGCTCAATATCGGTACACTCAATGACTACGCCATTGATTCGATGCTAATTGCCGGACTGGCAGCGAACCGTCATCATGTGCCGGTTGTCCTTGACCCCGTAGGTGCCGGAGCCACTGCTTACCGCACCGAAGTAACCCATAGGCTGGTCAACCAAATGCAGATCACCGCGCTGCGCGGCAACGTCGCTGAAGTGGCCCATGTGGTAGGCGAGAGCTGGAACATCAAAGGTGTAGATGCCGGTACCGGAGACGGTGATGTGGTGGCATTGGCTGTAAAAGCTGCGCTGAAGCTGAATTGTGTGGTGATCATCACCGGCAAAGAGGATGTTATCACGGATGGCAGCACCACCTACGTAGTCAGCAACGGCCACCCTGTACTGACTAAGGTTACCGGCACCGGATGCCTGCTCAGTGCAGTCGTCGGCGCTTTCCTGGCAGCTAGCGGCGGCGCCTGGCTGGAAGCAGCTGCAGAAGCTATATCCTTCTATGGCGTTGCCGCTGAAATTGCGGCCAGTCGGTCGTGCCAACAGGGAGTCGGCAGCTTCCAGATCGAGTTCCTGAATCAGCTGGCTCTCGTTACCCCGGAAGTATACGCAGAGCGCTCCCGCATACAACGACTTGAACAATGATAACATTTTCACCAAAGGAGAGCTTGCGATGACAGAGCCTACAAGGAATAAAATATTCAAAGCATTGACAATTGCCGGTTCCGACTCCGGGGGTGGGGCTGGCATTCAGGCCGATCTTAAAACCTTCCAAGAGCTGGGGGTATACGGTATGTCCGCGCTTACTGCAGTGACAGCACAGAACACCTTAGGTGTTCAAGGCGTATATCCGCTGGAAGCGGATGCCGTTACCGCGCAGCTTGATTCCATCGGAACCGATCTTACACCGGATGCTGTCAAAACAGGCATGCTGTTCAGTAGCGGACTCATCCTTGCAGTTGCCGAAAAGGTGAGCCAATATGGCTGGGACCATTTGGTCGTTGATCCGGTTATGGTTGCCAAAGGCGGTTCTCCCCTGCTCCAGCAGGAAGCCGTACAGGCACTGATCCGCTATCTGCTGCCACTGGCCCTGGCTGTAACACCCAATATCCCTGAAGCAGAAATTCTGAGCGGAATGAAGATTTCGGGCATGGCAGACCGCGAGACAGCAGCCAGACTTATTCATGCCATGGGACCGCGCTATGTGATGCTCAAGGGTGGTCATGTTGATGAAGATAGCCATATGGTAACTGACCTTGTATTTGATGGAGAGAAGTTCACTTATTGGGAAAGTCCACGTGTTGCAACTCAGCATACCCACGGAACCGGCTGTACTTACTCCGCTGCCCTTACCGCAGAACTTGCACAACACAAAACGGTCCCTGAAGCGATTCAGACAGCCAAGGCTTTTATCCATGCAGCCATTGAAGACGGCTTGAATATAGGTTCCGGATACGGGCCGACGAACCACTTCGCCTATCAGAACAGAATGAGGGGGAGGCGCTGATATGCAGCGGATAGACAGCGAAGATATGCGCAGACTGCTGAAGCTGTATTTCATTATGGGCAGTGTGAACTGCCGGAAGGCTCCACTGGAAACACTCTCTGAAGCGATTGAGGGCGGGATTACCTTGTTCCAGTATCGCGAAAAAGGCCGGACCGCTTTCACCGGCCAGGCCTATGTCGAGCTTGCCCGACAGTTCCAGCAGCGTTGCCGGGAGTGCCAGGTGCCTTTTATCGTAAACGATGACATTGAGCTGGCGATTGCCCTGGATGCGGACGGTGTTCACGTTGGTCAGGACGATGAACCTGCCCGTTCGATCCGCGAGCGGCTGGGAGCACGTAAAATCATCGGGGTATCCGCCCATACGCTGGAAGAAGGCCAACAGGCTATTGCGGACGGTGCCGATTATCTTGGCGTCGGGCCGGTCTATCCCACTTCTTCCAAGGACGATGCTGAAGCGGTGCAGGGTACCGCTGTGATAGAGACGCTGCGCCGCAGCGGACTTACCATTCCCCTGGTTGGAATCGGTGGTATCACCGTGGACAATGCAGCCCCTGTAATGAAGGCTGGAGCAGACGGAATCTCCGTGATCTCTGCGATCGCCGGTGCAGACAACATCAGCGCTGCTGCCCGGAAGTTCCTGCGGGTGATGTAACACAAAAAAGCACAGCCGCCGTTCATCACTTGGCGTTGTGCTTTTTTTATGACAATAAGAAAACTCAGCTCCATCTACCCATTACAACGGTGTGGTAAAACTTGCCGTCAGATAAAAGCTTGTCGTTCTTCAGAAGACCTTCCTCTTCAAATCCCAGTTTCTGATAGAGCGCGATAGCCTTGTGGTTGGTTTCCAGGACTTTCAATGTGATTTTGCGGATGCCGCTGGTTTCCGCCCAGTGGATGGAGGCAGCCAGCAGCTGGCTGCCAATCCCAACCCCCCAGTATTCCTGCAGCACACCAATACCAAATTCCACTTGGTGAGACAAGCGTTTCAAGCTAGTTCCCTCACATCTGGAGAATCCGGCCAGCCTGCCGTCAATCTCTGCCACTAAAAAAAGGTGCTTGAGGTTAGCGGCATCATTTAGGATGAGCTCTTCAAAGCCCGCCGCATCCATATACGCCTCCCCTTGTTCCCTATCCAAATTCTCCGTTTCTCCATCGATTTGCAGCCGAATTTCAGACAGCATCCCGGCATCTGCGGGGTCTGCTTCCCGAATCGTAATGCTTTTGCCGCCGCGTTCATATTGCCATGATTCCATTTTCATGATGTACTCCCTTTCCTGAGGACTTCAGCTGTATGCACTTCCAATATTAAACATGCTGACGGTATAGTCAATGTTGTTCGTGCTTGACTATACCGAATTATTGGTTTACTTTATAAACAGTTCACATTGATAACTTTTCTTCAAAGGCAGGTGCAGTATGGCTGATCGTGAGCAAACCATAGAAGTGTATCAATCTTATTTTGCGGTAGCCCGCCAGCTTAAGAAGCTGGCACATCAAAGCGCGGCGGACCTTGGGCTGACCGTGCATCAGATCGGCATCCTGAATTTCCTTCTACAGCATCCGGGGCAGACCCAGAAGGAAGTTACGGAACGCCTGGTATTTAACAAAAGCCGGGTCAGTCTGCATATTGATGCGCTGGCGCTCAAGGGACTGGTCACCCGCACAGTTTCGGAGCTGGACCGCAGAGAGACGATGCTATACCTCACCACCGAAGGTGAGATGCTGTGCAAGCGCTATAACGAGGAAGCTTGGTCCCATAAGGTGCTCGGGGAAGCCCTGGCACCCTTCAAGGAGGATGAGCTGCGTCAGCTTATTCATATGAACAAACAGCTGCTGCTGCATCTGAATTCCTAAATCAATAGAAGCTGGTGATGAGAATGTCCCGAGGTTTTGGACCGGGCGGCCCCCATGGCCGATTGAAATTCGACGACGACGCGCAAAAAGCCAATCTCAGCAAAGCTCTCCTGCTCCGCATCGTGAAATTTTTCATGCCCTACTGGAAACAAACCCTACTTGTAATGGCGGTGCTGATTGTGACCGCTGTACTTGGACTCCTGCCTCCCCTGTTCATCCAGCAGATTATCGACCAGGCGCTTCCGGATAAAAATTTGCGGCTGCTCGTTCTGCTCGTTCTTGCTTCACTGGGTACAACTGTCGTGTCCGGCCTGCTGGGTGTGCTGCAGAATTATTTGAATTCATTTATCTCGCTGCACATTGTCTTCGATATGAAAAACCAAATGTACCGCCATCTGCAAAAGATGCCGCTGCAGTTCTACTCCGGGGTACAGCAAGGTGAAGTTATCACACGTATGACCAGCGACATTTCAGGGGTGCAGGGTGTATTCAGCAGCACAGTAGTCAATTTTGCCAGCAATCTGTTCATTCTCGTCTCCACTGCGGTTACGTTGTTCATCATGAACTGGAAGCTGGCGCTGGTCGGCATTCTTGTAATCCCTTTGTTTATCTTCCCTACCCGCAAGATGGGCAATATCAGCTGGAAGCTGGCCAAGCAGACCCAGGAAAAAATTTCAGATCAAAATCAGATCATCCAGGAGACACTCAGCATCAGCGGGTATCTCCTTATGAAACTATTCACCAAAGAATCGGCAGAGTACGCCAAATTCCAGTCCATTAACTCGGAAGCCACAAGCCTGCAAATCCGGCAATCCATGGCCGGCCGCTGGTTCATGATGGTTCTGTCCACTTTTACCAGTATCGGTCCATTAATGATTTACTTATATGGCGGTTATCTGTTTATTCAGGGAGAGCTGTCCGTTGGGGCAATCGTAGCTTTTGTAGCTTTGCTGGGGAGACTCTATGGACCCGTGATGCAAATGACGAATCTCTATGTGGATATCAAGCGCTCTGCAGCGTTGTTTGAACGGATTTTTGACTATTTTGATATGAAGCCACAGATTGTAGACGAACCGGAGGCCAGGGTCATTCCCGCAGCCGGCAAGGATATCAGTTTTCACAACGTTTCTTTTGCCTACCAGGCGGATAAAACAGCGCTGCACGGGATTTCGTTCACTGCTGCTGCCGGAACCTTAACTGCACTCGTCGGCCCAAGCGGCGCTGGAAAAACAACCGTCACCAACCTTATTCCGCGTCTCTATGATACGGATTCAGGCTCGATCACAATCGGTGGCAGCAACATCCGCGACTTTACACTGGATTCCCTGAGGTCACAGATAGGCCTTGTTACGCAGGACACCTATCTATTCAATGGAACGATCCGGGACAACCTGATGTACGCAGAAGACGGGGCCAGCGAAGCAGAAATGATTGCCGCATGCCAGGCAGCCTATATTCACGATTTTATTCTGAGTCTGCCGGAGGGGTACGACACCGTTGTGGGTAACCGGGGCATCAAGCTGTCCGGCGGCGAAAAGCAGCGGATTTCCATCGCCCGTGTGCTGCTGAAGAATCCGCCGATCATTATCATGGATGAAGCTACCTCCTCCCTTGACACAGCCTCCGAGTATTATATCCAGCAAGCCATGCATTCCCTGCTCCAGGGCAAGACCAGCATCGTGATCGCCCATCGGCTCTCTACCATCATGGCGGCGGATCAAATTCTCGTCGTTCAGAGCGGAGCTATCGTCGAGGAAGGAACGCATGAGTCCCTTCTGGAGCATAATGGAGTATACAGAGATTTATACGACAAGCAATTCGAGTCCAAGGTTCTGGCCTAACAATTAGGAACGCAGGCATATATCTTATATCAGAATAACAAAAATCCGTATGGCGCCATGGTATAAAAAGGCACATACGGATTTCTTTTATATAATTATTGATGAGGGCTGGTGTGATCCAGCGGTTTGAGCTTATCCATCCATCCCTTGATCGGATCGTAGGTACCCGCTTCAATGAGTTTGTGGTAGACACTCACAAATCCGCCGTCCCCGGCAGTTTGGCCCGCCCACTTATAGTACTCGGGGAACTTTGCCTCCGCTTCGTCCAGCCGGTCCAAGATCAGATATACATCCATTAACGACTCAAAGGTGCTTTCTTCAGGTTCTGTTTTGTAATGCTGTTCCTCAATAACCAGCTGGTTTTCATAATATTGCTGCGTTCTGGCTCGATTCGGGATATATTGGTTATTCTTGAACTCATAAACAGCGAATAATGCGGGCCCAAGAGGCACCTGACCGGAATATGGACTTGCTAACAACTCCAGCTCGCCGTCTTGATCTACATCCTCATAGGTCAATAGAACATCATCATTCACAGTGACTTGCAGCTTACCTTCTATCTCCTCCAGAACAATAGTTGCCGACTCGGGACGGTTATCTGCCAGACTGAACAGCAGTGTGGGCCGTCCATTTTGAATAAGCGCCTTTGCCCAAATGCTCTTGGCCTGATCAAATTTGTCCCCGCCTTCAAAGCTTAATCCCTGCTGTTTACTGTCAAAAAGAATCTCACGGTTCTTCGCAACCACAAACTGGGTATAATCAAAATCTCCGCTATTCCAGTAATAAACTTCATAGGTCTGTCCGTTCAGATCAAAAGATTCTTTGTGTACAAAACCAGGATATTGATCCTCTATCGATGCAGTCCCTGCGGCTTCTACAGCTGGCGATGCTGAAACAGCCGGTGAAGCAGGCGGTGACGGCGAAGCCTGTACTGCAGACACAGGATTTTCGGTGGGGCTTGTATGCCCCGCATTCCCGTTATCCCCGGATGATGAACAACCGGCCAGGAATATCAACATGATAAAAAAACTCACAAAGCGCATGTAAGGTAGTCCTCCTCTATGGTTGTAAAGGGGCCTGAGCATTGCTAAGCATTCCATGGAGCTCTGCCAGTTCATCCTGCTCCAGATGCCTCCACTGCCCTCTCTCCAGCCCGCTCAAGGATATATTCATGATCCTGATCCGTTCCAGACGGAGCACTCTATAACCGAGCTCTTTGCACATACGGCGGATTTGCAGATTCAGTCCTTGGGTAAGTACAATCCGAAATTCAGTCTCGCTGATCCGGCTGGTCTCGCATGGTTTGGTCCGTGTACCAAGAATCTCCACACCAGCAGCCATCCTCTGAAGAAATTCATCCGTCAAAAGTTTGTCAACAGTAACCGCATATTCCTTCTCGTGACCATATTCCGAGCGCATCATCTGGTTCACGATCGCTCCGTCATTAGTCAGCAGAATCAGTCCCTCCGACTGTTTATCCAGCCGGCCAATGGCAAATATCCGTGATGGGTATCCCACAAAATCAATGATATTCCCCTTCACCTCGCGTGAGGATGTACAGGTGATGCCTATTGGCTTATTCAGCGCCAGGTATACTGGCTCTCTATCGACAGCAGCTAGGGGCTCTCCGTCGACGGCTACAATGTCGCCTGGCTCAACCTCCGCACCTTTTCCACAAGGAAAGCCATTAATCGTAATCCGCCCGGCCGCAAGTAATCTGTCGGTTTCCCTTCGGGGGTAAATCCCTGTTTCGCTTATGTATTTATTGATTCTCATGTCTGTTTCCGCTCTCCTGAAGGGTAATTAAAAACATCTGATTGGAGTGTATACGCTACAAATTCCAAATCAGATGCCGCATGTTGATCTATGAGCATCCGGCCGTTTTACTTGCCGCTCCTAGTTGGTTTGGTTCCACTGCCCTTGGCTGCTCCCGCGCTTTTGCCGCCAGGTCCCCCAGAGGGTCCGCCTTTTGCCGGCTTCACAGGTTTCGCCGTTTTGTTCCAGCGGGTCCAGCCCTTGCTGCCTGTTCCTCTGCCTGTGCCGCCGCCTTTACTTTTTGCCACAATATCACTCCACCCGGTATTCAGTTTTCGTCTTGCATCCATCTATCTTACCATTACAATGCACAATATGTCAGGTAAATACGCAAACAGCCTGCCGGAACTTATCCGGCAGGTTGTTGCTTACCCTCATATATATTAGTGTGCGGTTTATTTTTTCGGCAGAATGTAACCTTCCGCTTTCAGCAGTTCAGCGATTAATACGGCGCCTCCGGCTGCACCTCTAACCGTATTGTGGGACAGGCTGACGAATTTGTAGTCGTAGAGCGAATCCTCGCGGAGTCGGCCGGCAGAGATACCCATACCGTTCTCAATGTCGCGGTCCAGCTGCGTCTGAGGACGGTTCTCCTCTGTGAAATAAGTGATGAATTGTTTGGGTGCGCTTGGCAGGCCGAGTGCCTGTGGACGGCCTTGGAAGCTGTTCCAGCGTTCAAGAATCTCTTCCTTGGATGGCTTCTGTTCAAAGGAGGCAAACACTGCAGCCATATGGCCGTCAGCAACAGGCACACGGATACATTGTGTCGTAATGACAGGCTGTTCGCTTTTCACGATCCCCTCATCCGTCACGTTACCCCAGATCCGCAGCGGCTCCTGCTCGCTCTTCTCTTCTTCACCGCCGATATATGGGATGACGTTGTCAATCATTTCCGGCCAATCGGTAAAGGTTTTGCCTGCCCCGGAGATCGCCTGATAGGTAGTCACTACCACCTTGGACGGCTTAAAATCATGGAGCGCATGCAGCGTAGGCATGTAGCTCTGGATGGAGCAGTTAGGCTTCACCGCGATGAATCCGGTCTCCGTACCCAGACGTTTGCGCTGCTGGGCAATGACCTCCAGATGCTCAGGGTTGATCTCAGGGATCACCATAGGAACGTCTGGCGTCCAGCGGTGTGCGGAGTTATTGGAAATCACCGGCGTTCCAGTGCGCGCGTAAGCTTCTTCCAGTGCCTTGATCTCTTCTTTCTTCATATCAACGGCGCAGAAAATCAGATCTACATCCGCAGCCACTTCCTCCACCTTGGAGGCATCCTGAACCATGATGCTTTTGACAGCCTCAGGCATAGGAGTGGACAGCTTCCATCTGTTCTTGACCGATTCTTCATAAGTTTTACCTGCTGAATTTGCACTTGCGGCAATCGCCGTTACTTGAAACCAGGGATGATTCTCAAGCAATGCGATAAAACGCTGGCCTACCATTCCAGTACCCCCGACGATACCCGCTCTCAACTTACTTGACATAAGAAATTCATTTCCTTTCAAGCAGCGCCTTCGATAGGTGCTTTTTAATAACCGATTATAAATGATATATGCAGCTTACACAATATGTGATTGTAAAGAAGAGGCTTTTGGAAAAAATTATTGGTGTTACGAAGCTCCCAGACGTTTCGCCAGCTCGCCAAGATCCTGTCCCTTAAGCGCCCCTTCCACAAGTTGGGGCAGCAGGGCCGGAGTGCAGGCGAAGCAAGGTGTGCCATCGCGCGACAACTGTCCGGCCAGCCGCTCATCGTAAGAGGGCTTGCCTTCATCCGACAAGGCCAGCAGGGTCATTGTGCGGACCCCTGACTCGCGCAGATCGCGCATCCGGCGCACAAGCCCAGCCTGGTTGCCGTTCTCATAGAGATCCGAGACAATAATGAATAGCGTCTTCTTAGGTTCTTCAATGAACTGCTCGCAGTACTTCACCGACTTGTGGATATCCGTTCCTCCGCCGAGCTGAATCCCGAACAGCATATCCACCGGATCATTAGCACACTGCTCGGTCAAGTCCACCACTTCAGTATCGAAAACGACTACCCTGGTGTTCAGCGCAGGAATACTTGCAAAGATAGACCCGATGACCGAAGCCCAGATAATGGAGCTGGCCATCGAACCGCTCTGGTCAATATCCACGATAACTGTCCATTCCTTACTGCGGCGTGCCCGGTCAAAATAATAAAACCGCTCAGGAATAATTATCCGCCGCTCCTGGTCATAGTGCTTCAGATTCCGCTCAATGGTCCGCTTCCAGTCCAGCCCGCTGAGCGATGGTAGCGGAGAGTGCTGCCGCTTGTTCAGCGCCCCGGTAACGGCGCGGCGGATATCGGTCTCCAGCAGCTTGACCAGATCATCAACCAAAGCCTGGACCAGCATTCTTGCAGTATCTTTCGTCTTTTCAGGAATTTTACCCTTGAGTGACAAAAGCGTGCCTACCAGCTGGATATCCGGCTTCACCGCAGCCAGCAGCTCCGGCTCGAAGAGCAGCTGCTTCCAGCCCCTGCGCTCCATGGCATCACTCTGGATGATCGATACGACATCCTCCGGGAAATAGCTGCGCACATCGCCAAGCCACTTCGAGAGATTCAGGGCGGCATGGCCCGTCCCTGCTCCTTTGCCCCTGCCGCCGGGAGCATTGCCGGAGCCGCCTCCTCCGTTCGTCTCATCATAGATGGCGGCAAGCGCTGAATCCATGATCAATTCCTCTTCAGTCAGGCTAAGCTGGCCGCCTTCACCGTAGCCTGCAAGCGAGGCTTCGGCTTCCTGCCCCAAGATCAGCCGCCAACGGGTAACAGTACTCTCCTGCTTGCTGTCATTCGTCATCTAAAAATCACCGAAGTCAAAATCATTCAAATCGTCCAGCATCTTGGCTTCATCCTCCTTCAGTTCTCCGGTAAGAATCTCTGCCGCCTGCTCTGTATCCACACCCCACAGTTCACCGAGCAGCTCGGAGATCATCGTTTTCTCTCTTGGTGAGAAGGTGCTGAATGCCCGGCGCAGAAACACCAGCGCCCGCTTGAATTCATCATCCTCAAGCGCATTGATATAATCGTTCAGCTGCTCCCAGAGGCTCATTCTAGAGAGCAGTCCATACCGGTTGCGCATCGACAAGCCTTCGAACCATCCCGCCCCAAGATCGGCCGGGATGCCGGGAGACAACCGGCGTGAGACTTCCGAAGCGACTTCATCCGCTGAGATCGCTCCACGCTCCATCAGAATGGCACAGGCGAAGCCGGACAGCCTCGGGTTGCGGTTATCCTGCTCAGACAGATGCAGCAGCTCCTGCAGCCACAGCGGTTCGTCCACCGTCTCGCTATAATCCAGCGATATTCCGTTCAGTTCATTCATAGCCACAATCATCTGCCCGGCGGCCTCGTCATTGCAGCCGCTCGCATCCAGCAGGAACAGACAGCCCCGCCGGAACAGTTCTTCCAGCAGTGGTGTAAGCGGTACGGTATCCACCTTGCGGATGTCGCCAAAGCCGATAATCGTTGCCAGCTCGCGGGCAGCAGCGGCAATGCCAACCACATCGCGGCTGTCTACAGCAAGGCTCTGAAGAACCCGGCTGGCTTCTTCCATCTGCGCTGTCAAGCCGCATTCACAGGCAATACGGATGAGCGCTGAAGCTTCGGCGATGGACTGGCAAGCCTGCAGCTTCTCGCGAAGCACATAAGCGGCAGCGACTTCAATGGTCTCCCCAAGGAGGGTCGATTCAACCACCTGTATCTCCACCTCCGGCGTCCACTGGATAATCCAGTATTCTGCCCAGGTTGCCGCATCCTGCCCGCTGGGCCTGTTCTTCGCAAAAGAAATCCCGAGCAGCCGCAGTCTATGGAACAAAATAGACCGGCTCAGGTCCAGATAAGCGGCCTCCTCGCTGGACACTCTGCGGTTCTCCCTGAGGTCCAGCGGCAGTTCGCTGGCTACGGTTGATTTATACTTCTCCAGCTTATAACGCTTAAGCAGCCGGTTTAGATCGTCCTGGATCGGTGTCTGACTGACACCGTCAGCGAGTTGCCCGATAGCTGTTCCTACATCCACCCTCGCCAGGGCATCGGCGATGACAGACAGCTCACCGTGGCCAAGCAGCGTCTGGGCGGCATCCCGCAAATCGCGCAGGGTAGGCGCACTCCCGCCGTGCAGCGCAGCCAGCGACTCGGCCAGGCGCACCGCCTCGATCACCTCGGCTGTGGAGCGGTGTGTCCCGCTGCTGCGTAAATAGCCCGCAAGCGTGGACAAATAGAGATGTGCCAGCTCCTCCGGCCGCCCGGCGTCCATGGTCTCCCACATCATTTCAAAGTAATGAGGCGCTCCGTTCCCCGCCCCATAGCCCGACATGGTAGAGAGCTTGTAGTATGAATACGGCATCAGCGTCAGCTTGGTGCTGCGTGAAGGAAGCCCGGACAGTTCTTTGTCGCTCAGGGCGTCCGACAGATCTGCAAGGGCAGACGCATGATACGCTCCGCAAATGACCACGATCTTGTCCGGTGCATGCCCCTCAGCGATTTTATCCAGGATCTGCCGCCGCATATAGGACTCGCGCAGAGCATTATACGCGTGCTCTTTCGGCTGCTCGAGCTGCTCCCGGCCTTCCGATAGCAAGCGCATCCCGGCAGATAACGAAAGAATCGCTGCACGGTAAGCTCCGGCACTTAAATTGTGCTCGTAATTGCGCTCCCAATACATATCATAGTCATATTCACCGGCAAGCCGGGCAATCCGGCTGTACACGGATTCCTGTTCCTTGACCTCTTCAGTTGACGGCTCAACCGCTTCATCCGCTTCAGGCTTCACTTCCTGTACGGAGATACTTTCCCGTCTCATGGCATCTTGAAGGCTTAGAATGACCGAGGAAGGAAGATCAATAAATGCAGCCTCTGCCCCGTGATCACTGGCCCATTTCATGCCCTGATATTCAGGGGAATAGACTGCTAACGGCCACAAGGCCGTACGCACCGGCAACTCCTCCGTGAAAGCTAATATGGCAACAGGAGGCTCCGTTGAGCGATTCGTCAAATGGCGGATTTCATCCGTCGCATCGCTTGGGCCTTCGATCAGCACCGCCGTCGGCTGAAGCTCATTCAGGTATTCCAGCAGATGCTTCGCGCCGCCCGGAGACAGGTGCCGCACTCCGAAAATATGTACCCCGGCTTCAGCAGTCGCTTTCACTCGTTCAACTCCTTACAGGCCTGGTAGAGTCCGCGCCATTCCGCTCCTTTTTTCTTCATCACATTATCCAGATATTCCTTCCAGACCAGCTTGTCTTTGTCATCATCCTTGACAACCGCCCCTTGAAGCCCGGCAGCAAGATCGCGTTCCGTCAGCTCACCATCACCGAAGCTGGCTGCAAGCGCCATACTATTCGTAAGCAGCGAGATAGCCTCAGCCGTAGAGATCACACCTGCAGGAGTCTTCACCTTCTCTTTCTTGTCCAGTGTCATACCGCTGCGAAGTTCACGGAAGATCGTAACAACCTTGAGCAGCGCCTCATCCGCAGGAACCGAAGCCCCAAGATTATAGGATGATGCAATTTCAGCCACCCGCTTCTTCACGATTGACAGCTCGGTTTCGATATCCGTAGGTGCGGGCAGCACAATAATATTGAAGCGCCGCTTGAGCGCAGCAGACATTTCATTGACACCGCGGTCCCGGGTATTGGCAGTAGCTATAATGGAAAAGCCCTTGCGTGCCCCTGCTTCCTTGCCTAGCTCCGGTACAGAAATCGTCTTCTCCGAAAGAATGGAGATCAGCGCATCCTGCACCTCTGAAGCGCACCGGGAGATCTCTTCGAACCGGGCGATCCCGCCGTCCTCCATGGCCCGCATAATCGGGCTTTTGACCAGTGCTTCAGGAGTAGGGCCGTTAGCCAGAAGCATGGCATAGTTCCATGAATAGCGCACATGCTCTTCACTGGTGCCGGCAGTGCCCTGAACTACCAGACCCGAATTCCCGTAGATCGCCGCCGCCAGATTCTCCGACAGCCAGGATTTTGCCGTTCCCGGCTCCCCGATCAGCAGTAGTGCCCGGTCAGTAACCAATGTGGCGACCGCCATCTCGATCAGACGTGTATTGCCGATATACTTAGGCGTAATGACTGTATTGCCAGCCTTGCCGCCTGCGATAAAGGTCAGCACCGAACGCGGGGACATCTGCCAGCCAGCGGGGATATTGCCGTTATCCTCCTTGCGTAGGGCCTCAAGCTCCTCCCGGTATAAAATCTCTGCCGGCAGCCGCATATAATCCTGAAGCTGTTCTTGTTCCGTTGACATGGATATCTCTCCTTTGTATGGACCGCTCTTGATTATTCCCGGCTACGAAGCTGATGAATCACATATTCCAGCTGAGCACGGCTTTCGTAGTACCTCTGATTCGGAAGAAGGGCTTCCAGACGGCTGCTGAAGCTTGCGGGAAACCGCAGCATTTGCTGGAACTGGGCGTAATCAAATCTGTAGGGGTTATAGTTCTTCTCATTTTCCATCACAGACATCATCAGCTCAAGCAGCTCAGGGTCCTGCATTCCAGAACGTTCAAGACCTGTAAATATATTTGTGAAAAATTCATGATTCCGCTGCCTTTTCTGCTGGTTGTTCTGCTCGCTCAGCTTGTTCAGCAGATAGCGGCGGGATTCTTCATGACCCGGATGTGCAAAAGCGCATACCAGCTCCGGTACGTCCCTGTGAATGAACAAATCCAGCCAGCGCAGGTCCCATGCAGCCTGAATTTTTTCAGGAGAGAGCATTCCCAACTCACGGTACTGCCGCTCCCTCTGGGGGTCCCAGACCGCGTCATACAATAGCTCTTCCGCAGTCATAACCTGCTCTTTGATCGTGTCCATGAGCAGTTTGTTGCGCTGTGCAGAATCCTTGGTAACTACAGCTTTCAGCTTGTTAATCATCGTCCCGCCGAAATGCCTGTAGAGCTCGTCAGGTGTCATCAGCTGCTGGGCTGCCCGGAAGTAGTGCGGAAAATAACGGGAATCCTGTTTTTGCAGCTGCTGCAGCTCTTCAAAGGCTGATTCGGAAGCAGCCCTTTGCTTGTACCAAGCCGCTTCATTGATGATAGTCGTGTAACCCAGGGAAGCAAACCGGGCATATTCCTGGATTACATAGCTGTAGAGCTCATCCAGCTGCGGGTTCCGTTGTCCGGAAAGAACGGTCGCAAACGGACGGATTCTGCTCCACACTTCCTCCGTTTTTTTCTTATCCACATTCTCCTGCGGCGCTTCACGCAGCTCCTGCATATAAAGAACAGACAATCTCTCGGCAAGTGGCTCGGAAGAGGAATATACCAGCGCATCGGCCACCAACTCCCGGTCCTTCTTCGCCGCAAATGCTTCATACAGCCGGTCTTCGCCTTGCGGCGATCCGCCTGTCGTGAGCGCTTTATACGCAGCCTCGCGGATCACTTTTTTCTTATCGGTGCTCCATTCCAGCAGGGCCGGGAGGTAAGCCTCATGACTGCCAAGGCATTCGATCGCGGCGGCCCGGATATCGTCACTGCCGGTTTCAGCAGCATGGAAAATCTCTTCAAGGACTTCTGTTCCACCCGCCTTGGCAATGGTCTTCAGTTTGCGGACTTCACTTTTACCGCCTGCGATATTCAGATTTTCGATCAGATAACCAGCGATGGCAGGGCCGTAAGCCGGAAGAATCTCGGTCATACTAAATTCAGCGATCTCCGAATAGGGATCATTTAGAGCCGCAATCGCCAGGGGAAGCAGACGAAGATCCTGAAACATCCCCTCCTTAAAAGCCTCGGTCACAATCTCATATCTGCCGCTCCCGGTTGTAGTCAGTGCCTGCCGTACTACCGCGAGCTTCCGGTAAGGAAATTTGGTATCCAGAGAGAGATTGCGGCTGCGAAGCTCGCCCGGCGTTCCTTCAGGTGCGGTAACCCCTTGGGTGTACAATACCGATTCCAGGAGGAGCGTCAGCTCCTGCAGCCGGACGGCGGCAGGCGTTCCTTGTCCGTCACCCGGTTCCAGAAGGGAGGTGATGCCTTCCCCCAGCCGCTTAAAGACTGCTGCCCGCTCGCCAAGCTGTTGAAACTGTGGAAGCAGCCGTTTCAGCCGGAAATCACCGGCTGCCAGGTCACTGCCGGCAATATATAGTCTTCTGACCTCTTGATGAAGCTCTTGCAATAATGCTGTACTCATGGGCTGTCCCCCTATAGGATATATAAGAACGTATATGATATTTACAGGTAGTTAGTACAAAAGCCGGGTAATCGAACCGCCTTGGATCAAGGTTAATGGCTGGGCAATCAGACGCCCCTGATCCAGAAGATGCTCGAACATCACCAGAATGCAGCAATTCTTCAGAGTAGTTGCAGGCAAGAACGGAAGCAGCTCAAGCGTGCCCTGAGGCAGCGAAGGAATGTCCTCCAGCACCAGCCCGGTTCCGGATTCATCCGTAATTACGTACTGGCCGACTTCCGTCACACCCACACTAGCTGCATGCAGCAGCACTACAGGCGTTTTGTCGCTTAACGGGTTCTTCAATTGATTTTTGACCTTCTTGAGCGTCTCCGCATAAGAACGGCTAGCCTTTGCCGAAACCTTGTCAAAGTCTGCATCACTTATAGCTCTCGGTGTCATTTCTTCATAACGCACCCTGACATTCATATCTCCCGGGTAGGTGTACAGCAGCGGAATACGGGCAAGCTCAAAAAAACTGTCTTCTTCCCGCATCAGCTTGGCGGCCTTATATGGCCGGTAATTCACTGTCCGGTGAATCTCGCCGCCAGCTGTCTCCAGCCAGTAGCCGAGATCTACGAACTCCTGCCTAGCAGGATCATCGTAACTGTAGAACGCCAGCTGCAGAAGCTCGACATTCTCCTTCACCAGTCCATACTCCCTGAGCTCAGACAGCTGCCAGGCATGTCCCAGCCATTCATCAATCGTGGATTCATGATCAAGAGCAAGCTCAGGGTCCTCCGCTCTGGCAGTCAGATAGACCCGGCCTTTCCTGATAAAAGCATGAAGCCGCGTTAACTGCTCCATAGCATATGTATAGCCCTCTTCCCGGTCCTCTGCCTTACCCAGCAGCAGAGCAAAGTGGCGCAGCTGCGTCTGTGCTCCCGATAAATAGTAATTACCAAGCTGTTTTACATGCTCTTGCACGGTTTTAACTGTTTTGCTGTCGATCGTGGATAACCCGCCGCGGATCAGGGACAGCACCAGTTTTTCCAGCAGATCGAGCCCTTCAAGCTGTGCACCTATTTTTTTCTTCAACGCAGACTTGTTGACCTTCTTGGGCTTGCTCTCAGTACCCTCGGCTGCCTGTTTGGCCTTGTTCTCTTCACGCTTCTCCACCTTCTCGCGTTTGGAGGCTACATCCTCCGGCACAGGTGCCGGCGTGAAGGCCTGCCCTTCCACATAGGCATAGAGAAGACCGAGTGCATGCTTGCAGGGGAACTGCCGGCTGGGACAGGTACAACGGAACACCGGACTTTCCGGTGTAATAAAATCTACGGAGCACTCGTAAGGGGTTTTGCCGCTCCCGGCACATTGTCCAAAGAGCAGTTCCCCGTTCTCTGAAGTGTGCAGCTGTAAGAAGCTCTTCTTGCGTACCAGACCCTGGCCATTCTTGATAGCAGCGGCATTGGGTGCGAGCGAATCTACATAGGATGATGTTAGTTCAGGCAAATTAGTTGTCCTCCCGACTGAATTAGGTGGCAGATCAGCAGATGATATAACATGTAATATGAACACATGTACTTCATTACCCAAATCCAGGGATAAGATCACATGTTTGCATTTATCTTAACAAAAATACCCACAGGTTCCAATCCGGCACACGGTTTTACCTAAAAAACAGGTACATAGTCTTGTCAATGCAAAAATATTGACAGCAGATTATTTAACGAATCAGCTTCAGTTTAAACCCTGGACTGTGGGACGCGATTATAGACTTACAGCATAAAAAAAAGAGACTCTACGAGTCCCCATGTGATTTCCGTTTATTTAAACCAGCCCTTCTCCTTAAATCTGGTAATGGCTTCAATCCGGTTCCCTACATCCAGCTTGTCGAGGATGACCGATATGTAATTGCGCACCGTTCCGGTTGTAATGTAGAGCTGGCTGGCGATTTCCTTCGTATTTTTGCCATCGGCGATGAGTCCCAGCACTTCCTTCTCCCGCTGGGTCAGGGGATTGGCCTCATTGCTGTAAGCCTCATCCATCAGTTCAGGCGCATAGAGCCGTTTGCCGGCCATCACACTGCGGATAGAGAGTGCTAAGTCTTCACTCGGACTGTCTTTCAACAGATAAGCATTTACACCGGCTTTGACGGCCCGTTCGAAATACCCAGCCCGGGCAAAGGTGGTCAGAATCATTATTTTACAGCCGGAATCCTTCAAGACCTCCGCAGCTTCGAGACCGCTCATCGCCGGCATCTCAATATCCATGATGCAAATATCCGGCTTGTGCTGTTGTACCAGCTTGACGGCCTCCTCCCCGTTGCCTGCCCGGCCCACTACCTTCATATCTTCCTCGAGATCCAGCAGGGAAGCCAGTGCCCCCAACAGCATGCGCTGATCCTCAGCGATGACTATTTTGATCATTGTTCCTTTACCTCCAGTTCCGGCTGCTTAAAGACGTTCGGCACCTTAATGACAAGCGTCGTTCCTTGATCTTGCAATACATCCATACAGCCGTTTACAAATTCAAGCCGCTCTCTCATTCCCTGTAGTCCGTGACCCTTGTCATACAGATTGATTCCCTTGGTTCCCGAGCCGTTATCCTTTATCATAATCTGCAGGTCGGTCCGTGACGGTTCAATCCGCACCTGGCAGAGTGTGGCCTTACTATGCTTTACCACATTAGTAATGGCTTCCTTAAGACACATACTCAGCACATTCTCCGTAATCAGAGAGGTATTGGTTAACTTTGGATTGCCCTCCAGCTCGAATTCTATCTCAGCTGCCCCCAGCAGTTGGCGGATACGTACGAGTTCATCCTCCAGGCGGATTCCGCGCATTTGCGTTACCATCTCCCTGACTTCCTTAAGCGCACTTCTGGCGGTCTGGCGGACATCATTTATCTCTAGTACAGCCTGCGCCGGATTTTTGTGAACCAATTTGCCGGCCAGATCGCTTTTGAGGCCGATCAGTGACAGCTTCTGACCCAGTGTATCGTGCAGATCCCGGGCAATCCGTTGCCGCTCCTCTATGATCACCAGCTCGGAAATCCTTTTGTTGGCATCCTCCAGCTGACCCTGCAGTTTATCCTGGTTGTTACGGTTGTAGGTTGTCGCGGGCAGCAGCACTACAGCGATCATACTCACCAGTACGAACGGAATCTGTGAGATGAACACAGAACTTCCAGTAATCAGCTCATAGTTGATGGCAACGATGGTGGTCAGCAGGTGAATCGAATACAGAGTGAAAAAACCGGCTCTTTTCTGAATATTCCCGATAAAAAAAGCAATGAACAAAGCAAAGTACATATATCCAAACAGCAGAGTCATTGTGATCGAGACCACGATCTGCACACTGGTCCAGAAATAGACTACCCATCCCTTTGATTTGAACGAGAGGACATAACAGGCAAAAAAGACCAATACCATAACGATTCCATAGACCCACTGGTTCTGATTCACCGATGCGGAGCGGAAGATGAAATAAAACGGGAGAATATAAAATATGACCCATACATAAGGGCTGAGACCGGTACTTTTGTGAAAGATATGATGCCACTTCTGCATGTCAGCCATCCCTTTTGCCAGCAAGATTGTACCCCCATTTTAGCATAAACACTGCGTTTTCCAACAATTTTCGGCAAAAAAAGAGAAAGCGGAGCGTCGGCTGTAATGTTCTCCGGCTTCGTCTTTCTCTACTAAATATTCTATTCGCTCTGGAATCCGGGTTTGATGACTTTCAGACCCTCCGCTGCCGACTCCGGCTGTTTCATTCTCGTCTTGATCTCCCTGAAACCGACAAAGCCTTTATTCTCTTCATCCCATAAGCGGAAATGCAGTGCCTTCAGGCTGGTTCCAATGGTAATCGTTGTAGCGTGCTGCAGAGGTGTTGATGCATTGTGTGCCAGCTCCAGATTATAGTTCGGCACCTTCGGACTCAAATGATGAACATGGTGAAATCCGATATTGCCGGTAATCCATTGCAGTACCTTCGGCAGTTTATAATACGAGCTGCCTTCCACCGCGGCTGATACATAACTCCATTCTTCTTCATGCTCAAAGTAGGAATCTTCGAATTGATGCTGCACATAGAACAGCCAAATGCCGAGAAAGCCGGAAACGAATACGATCGGCAGCTGCACCATCAGAAAAGCCTGCCAGCCCATCGCCCAGATGAGCGAAGCATAAAGTGCGGCAATGGAAACGTTGGTCAAATAGGTGTTCATCCGTTCCTTGCGTCTTGCACCTTTGGCATTGAAACGGTATTGAATCAGGAAGACGGCGACCGGTCCGACCACGAACATGATCAGCGGATTGCGGTAGATGCGGTAGTACAGGCGTTTCAATGGCTTCGCTGCGATATACTCCTCTACGGTCATAATCCAGATATCGCCGATTCCCCGCTTGTCAAGGTTGCTGCTCCCGGCATGATGGATGGAATGGCTATGCTTCCACTGGCGGTAGGGTACAAGCGTCAATACGCCCGTAATCGTCCCGATGATATCATTGGCTTTGCGGTTTTTGAAGAACGAGCCATGGCAGCAGTCATGGAAAATAATAAAGGTGCGGATCACAAACCCGGCTGCGGGAACCGCGAACACAAGCGTTAGCCAGTAGGATACAGACAGGCTGAAATAGGCAGCCATCCATAAAAGCACAAGCGGAACGAGGGTATTAATCAATTGTCTGATACTCGCACTCTGATTTGTTTTTTCAAAGGGGGCCATACTTTTTTTCAGGCTGGAGAGCTGGGATGTCTGGTTTGTAGTCATCTAGTTCGTTTCCTCCTCGGATGTTCCAGGTAACGGATACATTCATCTATCTTCATTATAGAGTAGTATGTGTCATCCCAGAAAGGCATAAACATCAATGATGTTGTATGACAAATGTCATACCTACGTTCCAATTAGTGGTATCAATGGGGTTTAGAGAGTATTCCCGCGTCAATAGCTAGGCTGAAGAACCTGAGAGAGCTATGTATCTATTGTGCAAGCTCGGATCGGCCGACTCCCGGGTATCAGGCCAAGCCGAAGGAAGAGATCCGCTTAAACCGTATCCCGCCGGAAATTGGAGAGCTGGAGCATCTGGAGCAGCTTATCATTCAATATACCTCGATCCATGAGCAGCCGCCCCAGTTAGTGAAGCTGAGGTACCTGCAAAGCTTGAACTTGGAAATGTGTATGATCCACCGAAAACCTGATTTTCTCAATGGTATGAAGCAATTGAAATACATTAATATATCACGGGATTCGTTATGGGGAAATGATTGAATCAAGAGCGCAAACTTCAACAACAAAATCTAATTTGCCTGCCGGGAATTCGCCTCACGGTATTCCGTTGGGGTATTGCCGGTGGCTTTTTTGAATACTTGGGTAAAGTAGCGCGGGTCCTGATAGCCGACAAGCGGCGCGACCTGATAGACCTTCACGTTGCTGTTCTGCAAAATATATTTGGCCTTCTCCATCCGGCAATGGGTTACAAATTCCAGGAAGGTATAGCCGGAGATTTGTTTGAACAGTGTGCAAAAGTGACTGATGCTCAGATCCGCAACCTCCGCAACTTCTTCTATGCTGAGATCCTTGTGGTAGTTAGCTTCAATATACCGTTTGGACTTCTCTACTATGCTCCGGCCATCCTCACGGGAGGCCGATTTATGGCTCTCCAGCATCCACTCGCGGAATTCCATCTTAAGTGCAGCAATCATTGCCGACAAGGTACCGAGACCGTGCATTCTGCTGAGCAAACCTTCTAGTGACCAGTCGGTATGCAAATTAAGATGTTCAAATTGCCGGTACAGCACCACAATCATCTCAATGATCAGTCTCTCTGCAAGCTCCTGCGGCAATCCCTGCGCTTCAATGTAATCGGCCATTTCATCGAATAAGGACATCATCCGCTCCAGATCCAAAGTCCGGATACTCTCAATCAGGGCTAGCTCCAGCTCCTTCGGATATTTCACTTCCCGGCTCCCGCCAGGCAAAGACTCCTCATCAAGAAACACACCTGCCTGCCCCGAATAAAACCGCTGGTACAGTGCTTTGCAGGCGAGGGGGTACACAGTGCTCAATTGATTAATTCCCTGTGTAGTCCGGCTGATGCCTACCGAACACTCCAGCTTGGAATATCTTTTAATCCCGGCGGTCAGCTGCTCGCCAAGTTCTTTTCTGCCTGCACTTAGGTTCCCGGGGAATAGCAGAATCCACTCTCCGTTATAGAACGGGAATACGGACAGCACTCCATTTTCCAGCGACCACTCTTCCAGAATGTTCCGTACCGCGAAGAGCCAGAGGCGCTTCTCCTCCACACTCCAACGGGCGGTCAGAGAAGCATAATGATCAAGCCGGACCACCGCCATGAAATAGTCACTTTCCAGCTCGCTATTCTCCAGCCATTTGAGATGCTGAAGCGGACGCGGATTCCCGAGCGTGAATTCAGCGAACATCCGCTCACGGGCCAGCATGGACAAAGTCTGCACCGAGAGCAGCAGCTGTTCATTCTCCTTCTGGCGGTCGAGTCTTTCTCTGGCCCGGGCGAGCATCTCGGTCAATTCGCCGTGATCAATCGGTTTCAGCAAATAATCAAATGCCCCCTGCCGCAGCGCCTCCCGGGCATATTCAAACTCCCCATAACCACTGATGAAGATAAAGATCAGCTTGCCGCTGCGCGGCAGCACCTCCTTCATCAGCGCAATGCCATCAAGGACCGGCATGCGGATATCACTAATGATGATATTGGGTTCTGTCTCCTCAATCAAACGCAGCGCCACTTCCCCATTCCTTGCTTCTCCCACAATCGTTAGTCCCAGTTCCTCCCAAGGGATAGCCACCTTCAAGCTTCGCAGAATGATCGGTTCATCATCTACCAGCAGCACTTTGTAATTCACCAGTGTTGCACCCATCTCAAGACCCCCCAGGCTTATTGTATGGCCGAACTCCGAATCAATTTCCAGTATTGCTCTGATGAGATCTGTAGCTGCTTTAATGCCTCATCGCCCTGCAGGCCGCCATCAATCATCTCTTCTATGACACTCAGGAATGTTTTCTTGACCTCCGGTGACAGCAGATTATCGTAGGGCACGAAGCTCTGCTGATTCTTCTCCATCATCTCCATGACCTGGGCGAATACCGGCCCAGTCTTATTCGGATCAATGGGAATCCGCATGGACGGAATTCTTAAGCCTTCATACACGATCCGGCTCTGTATCTCTTGGGTATAGAATCCTTTCATCAGTGCAAGTGCCGCTTCCCGTTTGGCTCCGCTCAAGCTGGAGGACAACCCGATCCCGATGGTATACCCGCCCGCGATAGAGGCTTCCTCACTGCTGTTCAGAGCCGGGAACGGAATAACCCCAACTTCGTTCTGGAAATCTGCTGGAGCTTTCTCCCCTGAGAACAGGTTAATATCCCAGTTGCCATTCAAATACATGGCAGCCTGCCTGCTTGTGAACAGCCCGACTGCATTTTCCGGGGAGGTATCATTAGAAAGCGGACTAAATGCCTCCTCCCCGATCCATTGCCCCAGATGCCGGAACGCCTGCTTATAATAGCTGTTCTCAAAGCTGGCTCCTTCCTTACCGGTAACCAGTTTCTGGATCAGATCCGGACCCGCGTAGCGGTCCATTAAATAATGGGCAAATATCCCGGCAGGCCAGCGGTCTTCATTGCCGAGCGCAAAGGGAATGTAGCCCGCCTGCTTCAATTGGAGGATCGCTGCATCCAGTTCAGCCAGCGTCTCAGGAACCTTAATACCCAGCTTGTTGAAGATCATCCGGTTATAATACAGCGGCTCCGCATTGCCTTCAATCGGAAGTCCGTAAATATGATTATTATTGAACGTCCACAGGTGCAGATCCTTGAATTGATCCTTCAAGCCATTCACCTGGGCGAAATCCGTTAAGTCCATCAAGCGGTTGGAACGCACATAAGGCTCGATCTCGGCTCCTCCAAATAACACGAACATATCCGGGGGCGTGCCGGTAACCATTTCACTCTTGAGCTTCTGCTCACGGTGGATGGTCTGGTCCAGTCCCTCGAAATTCACTTTGACATTGGGATGTTCCTGCTGATACTTCTCTACCACCTCTTCGAAAATAGCCAGTAATGGCCGGTCATGCTCCTTAATCCAGAAATGGCGGAAGGTGAGGGTGATTTTCTCCTGGGCATTGTCCTCAATCGGTTCCCTTCTGCCTTGCATAATAAAGAGAACCGCTCCCGTCATCAGGCCAATATAGAGAATAATCCAGCCCCGTTTCATCAGCCATCTTTGGACAATCTGCTTTCTAGTCATTCCATCCGCTCCCGTCATGGCTGAATTCTCGGAATACGGATACAAATTGTTGACCCGAAACCAGGGGAGGAACAGACTACAATGCCGTAAGGATTGCCGAACCGGATTTTCAGGCGCTCATGCACATTTTTTAGTCCAACCCCGCTGTCGCTGTATTTTTTCGGATTGATGCGTTCCTTGTTCCACAGACTCATCAGCGTGGCGAGATCAAAGCCCGGGCCGTTGTCCTTGACTATAATAATCAGATCCTTTCCCATCTCCTCCGCTGAGATTGTAATTACTCCGTGCTCCTCCATCTGCTCAATGGCATGGTATAAAGCATTCTCGACAATTGGCTGGACAATAAGCTTCTGGGTCATCAGGTATTTCAGGGAATCCGGCAGCTCCAGTGCATAAGAGAACTTGTCTTCAAAACGGAATTTCTGAATATCCAGATAGTGTCGGACATGCTCAAACTCCATCTGCAGTGGAATCAGTTCCTGATTCTGGCTGATGCTGATCCGCAGCAGCTTGCCGAGAGAGACGACCATTTTGCTGATATCCCGGTTCCCAGCCAGTACAGCCATGGAGTTGATGGATTCCAGTGAATTATAGATAAAATGCGGGTTAATCTGCGCCATCAGCGCCTGCATTTCTGCTTCCTTTTTACGGCCCTGCTCGGTCTGCACCTGCTCGATCAGTTCCACGATCTGTGCGCTCATCCGGTTAAAGCCGTCAATCAGTGAATCGCTTTCATCATCGGCCCGGGGAGGTATGGTTATGGGTGTAAAAATACCCTGCTTTACCCGTTTCATGCCGTTCACTGCACTGTTGATGCTGCGCACAAGCCGGCGTACAAAATAATGGTCAAACAAAAACGCAGATATTAATGAAACCGCACCTAGTATGAGGGCAATATTGCGGATCGACACGGACTCTGAAGAAATCAGATTCATCGGTGTAATCGCTGCCAAATACCAGTCTGTATTATGTGAAGGCAGGAAAGTAATCAGTGATTTCTCCCCTTGGTAATTGTCGATGTAATAGTCCTCATCCCGGGAATAGTTGTCCTGTAAAAAAGGGAAATCCGTTCGTTGCCCGATATGCTCCCCGGATTTGGTAAAGACGATGTTCCCCTGCTTGTTCACCAGCAGAATATCCCCTTTTTTCAGTGTGGCGGCTTCCCAGAAAATCTGATCCAGCAAATCCGGTTTCATATACACCACAAGATAACCGATATCCTCCAGGGAATAATAATCCTTAATTATCCTGGCCTGCACCAGCACTGGGTTACCGGAAGATTCCGAGCCGTTCTCCCCTGGACCTGACCAGACGGGGCGCCCCTCCGCGCTCTCCATGGCCCCGTACCAGACCTGCTTCCGCATGTCAGCGAAGGACATTGGTGCGTTGTATTGATACAATAGACGGTCTTTGCCATATAAACTAAAGGAAGTTATCATCGGATGGTTGATCAGCAGATTGTTAATCTCCTGCTTACGGTCATAGGTCAGCACAAAATCCGGCTGCTTCAGTGACTGCTGAATCGCCGGCTGCGTTATGGCCGAGTTGGTTATGGATGAAATTTCACTGAGCGCGAACTTCAGCTTGCGGTCCGTCTCCAGAAGCGAGATCCAGTAGAAATTGCTGGATTTCTTCTCCATGGCATTGGAAAAATTAACATAGGTCACGCTCCCCATCACAATGACGGGGATGAACACGAGAAGAATAATAGCGAACAATATTTTGCGGCGGAGCTTCATAAATCCTTCCCTTCCTCCTGCTGTCCTATGTCCTTATTATTCTTCACGGCAATCCTTTTTTCCTGTTAGCTCTTGATTGCACCCGAAGTCAGTCCGGCAATGACCCACCGGCTAAAGAGCAGGAACACAACCAGCAGCGGCAGCGTTGCGGTGAAAGTGGCGGACATAATCATTCCATAATCCAGACCGTCACGTGTGGTAAACAGCTGCTGGAGGGCAATCTGAATGGTATAATGCTCTTTATTCTTCAGAACGACGAGAGGCCAGAAGAAATCATTCCACACGGTCATGAAGTTCAGAATGCCAAGTGTAGCCATGGCCGGTGTAATGACCGGAATTGCAATGTTCCAAAAGATGCGGAAATGCCCCCCGCCGTCAATGCGGCCGGCTTCAATCAGCTCCGTATGTACGGCTGTAGAAATGTACTGACGCATCCAGAAAATCCCAAATGCATTAACCATCGCCGGCACAATCAGTGCTTTGAAGCTGTCGATCCAGTGCAGCTTTGCCATAATCACGTAGGTTGGCAATACACCCAGTTGCTGCGGTACAAACAGGGTGGCAATGACAAAATAGAACAGTACATTTTTGAACGGAAACTCATATTTGGCAAACGCATAGCCGGCCAGCGTGCAGAAGAACACGACCGAGATCGTCACCATCGACGAAACAAACAGAGAGTTACCCAGCGCCTGGAAGAAATCCGCTTTATCCAGTACACGCTTGAAGTTGTCGATGAACTGATCTCCGATAGTCAGCAGCGGCGGCACATGAAAGACAGCACCTTTGTCATTGGTCCCCACCACAAACATCCAGTAAAACGGAAAGATGGATACCAGCGCCCCGAGAATTAACAAAACATAGAACCAGAATTTGCCGAAAAGACCGAGATCATCCGGATTTTTTTTGAACATACGCAGTGTACTCACGCTTTTTTCCCTCCTGTATCTCCACCCATGCGGCTTGAGACCAGCATATTAAGCAAAGAGAAAATAATCGTGACGAGGAACAGCAGAACTGCCGTAGCCGCCGCCGTACCGAAGAATCCATTACGGAAGGCTTCACTATATAGATAGGTCACCATTGTAATCCCTTCCTGCCGTGTCGAGCCGGTTCCGGATTGGCCCAGGAATACATATGGCTCTGTGAAGAGCTGCAGGGCGCCAATCGTTGAGAGCAGGGTAACAAAAATAATGAACGGACGCAGCAGCGGCAGAGTAATGAACGTAAGCTGCTGTCTTCTGCTGGCTCCGTCGATACGGGCCGCTTCATACAGATCCATCGGAATACTCTGTAGACCGGAGAGGAAGATAATCGCGTTGTAGCCCGTCCAGCGCCACATGACCATCGAGGAAATGGCAATTTTGACGCCCCACCACCCGGAGTTGAAGGCTACGCTGTCTAAGCCCAGTCCATTCAGCATCCAGTTGATCATCCCGTTATTGCCGAACAGTGTGCTGAATACCAGCGTAACGGCAACGATAGAAGTGATGTTCGGCATAAAATAGAGAATGCGGAATGTTTTTTTGAACCGGGTCATCCCTGAATGCAGGAGTACGGCCAGCAGCAGCGCCAGAATAATCTGCGGCACTGTTCCCATAAGTCCCATAATGAGCGTGTTGGTGAAAGAGATCCAGAAGGTGGGGTCGCTCGTCACCAGATCATAGTTTTTCATGCCGACATACTTCATGGGACCCAGTGCATCCCACTTGAAAAAGGATAAATAAATCGTGAAAAAGATCGGGTACAGTCCAAATATCGAGAACAGAATAAAGAAAGGAGAAATAAAGGTATATGCAGTAATGCGGCTCCGTCTTTGTTCAGTTAAAAAAGGGCGTTTGCTCTCGGCATGTGGACTCGCGAGTACGGGCTCAGCCATGTCACACCTCCAGGGAATATAACGTTTTTAAATCCGGATTCAAGGAGGATACTGCACCCCATGAATCCGGACAGTCATGACAACTTCATTGAAAGACTTAGCCGCGTTCTGCCAGAGTCTTCGCCTGTTTCACAGCTTCATCCCACTCTTTGGCCGGATCGGCTTTCTTCTCCAACACGTTTTTCAAGGCGTTCTTGAAGAACGTATCGGTCTGGTCATGCAGAGGACCGTAGTAGACAGGTTTTACGCGGTTTGCTGATTTACCGAATTCAACCGCAGTCTGCTGGCCGCCAAAGAAATCATCCTTGAAGTCCTTAAATGCAGGATCTTCATACAGTGCAGGAATGGAAGGCATCAGACCCTTGGTCTTGAACGATTCGAGCTGGTTGTCTTTATTGACCAGCCATTGGATAAAGTCATAAGCTTCCTTAGGATGCTTGCCTTCCTTTGGCAGGGTGATGAACGATCCGCCCCAGTTGCCTGCGCCTTCAGGAAGCTGGGTGATTTTCCATTTGCCGGAGGAATCCGGTGCGTTGCTCTTTATGTTGCCAGCCATCCATGCAGGTCCCATAACCACTGCAAAGGAACCGTCACTCATACCTTGACCCCACTCAGGGGACCACAGCATTACATTGCTGATCCAGCCTTCCTGAATGCCCTTAACCGTGAAATCATAAGCTTTCTTCACCTGCGGATTCGTGTCGCCGATGAATTTGCCGTCAGCTTTGCTGAAGTAAATTTCGTCAGCGGACTGATCGCGCAGAGCGTTATAAGTCAGATCCGTCAGATCCACAAACGGCTTGCCGGTTTTGTCTTTGAACGCTTTAGCTACCGTAGCGAACTTATCCCAGGTATCAATAGCAGCGCCGAAGCCGTCAGGATCATCCGGTAACCCGGCAGCCTTTGCCAAGTCCGTGCGGTAGTATACAACGGTAGGTCCGATATCTGTTGGAAGACCCAATTGGAAGCTGCTATCCACAGAAGAGGCTTGTTTCCATTTCCAGTCCAGATAATTGGCTTGAATATCCTTCGCACCATAATCGTTCAAGTTGTAGAATTTATCCTGAGCCCCCAGGAAACGTTCCATGAAACCGATTTCAAGTTGAAAAATATCAGGTGCTCCCGAACCCGCAGACAATGCTGTCGTCAGGTTGTTGTGGTGAGCGGTCTGGTCACCGGTGTTCTGAACCTTAATGGTAATGTTCGGATGATCCTTCGTGTATTGGTTCGCCAGCTCTTCATAGTTGACATTGCCAAGCGTCCAGAAGGAGAGCTCAATTTTTTCAGCAGGATCTGCAGCCTTTTCGGTTGCCGGAGCATTTGTACTTGCCGCGTTGTTACCTGCATTTTCTTTTTTGGTGTCGTTCCCGGCTTTGTTGTTCCCTCCGCATCCTGCCAGTGAACCTACTAGCAGAACGGCGGCAAGTGACACTGCCAGGTGCTTTGCTTTTCTCATTCCTCTGTACCCCTTTCAAAGGTTTCTCTTACAAGATTTAGTGTACAGTAGGCAATCCGGTTTTTTGAGGAGGCAAACTTCCGATTTATGGTGGAAATATTTACGATAGTGGTTATTCACCTTTGTGCTCACTCTGGATTTATGTGCTGCACACAGGTATACTATTTTTATTTCCATCCTTCCCCCATCCAGATCCTTATATTTTACAAAAGGAGAGTATTATCATGCCTATCAACCGCCCTTTGCTGACCGACAACGATCTTCAGGAAGCCGTTGACCGCAAACTGCCGGTTCGGGTCTTCGAGGATGACCATCTGGTGAATTCCGGAGCGACCGTCGTCCGCTTCACCGATTCGGATGTTGTGATTCAATCCCGGGTCAGCGACTTAACCTATTATTCCCGCAGGAGCTGCCAGTTCTTTGAGGTTAGACCTTAGCCGCTTTAACAAATTCACATTTGATTATGCACAAAAGAGCTGTCGCATAAGCCATGAAATGGTGGTACGCTCTTTGTTTCAAGAGTTGGATAGACGGTTGCGCTAGGTGAGGACGCTCCGCGAACGAAACGTTGTTCCAATCGCTGTGGTCTCCAGATTTTTTTCATTCCCCTTAGCGGTGAAAATCCGGAGACCAAGGCGAACGCTTCGCTTTTCCACAATCATTCCGTTCTCTCCGCTGTTTAAGTGGGAACCCTATCTGCAATCCTTCTAAAATCATAAATAAAGAAACCTTTCTTTGGTAAAATGGAAGTGCACACAACCATTTTAAATCAAGGATAGGTTTCTTTTGTACATTCAATATACCATGGACCAACTTTGCTTGGAGAGTGGACCAGAAAGAAGATATTCCAGAAAATCATCGTCTACGCCTACACTCTGCTGGAGCAAGCAACCAAAGACCAAAAACGAAGAGCAGCAATTCTCCAGTAGTGGAAGAATCACTGCTCTTCTTTCGTTTTACGATTTTTTAAAATGAACTTTCCCACTCGTAGAAAATTCTACTTATGGGACAGCCCCTATCTTTTTAAACGTTATAGGTTTGCTGGACTGCTACAGTTATTTCTTCAACCCGCCATTCGCCTTCATTTTCTCGCTCAGAATATCCTGAAAGCTGAGTGTTTTGTCATCGGACCTTTGCGGCTTCGGATCAGCCACAGGTTGAGGTCTGAAATATTGATGATTATAGGCCATAAGATTATGTACTGTCATACTCATTTAAGTTCAACCTCCTTGAATAGGTTCGACCATATTTGCGTATCTGCGCATCATCTTATCCCTTATTTAACCCGTACCTTCCAATCCTAAACAGTTTTATTGCACATGAAGATAAAAAAAATAAAAACCTCCGTATCCGCTAAGCGGAATGGAGGTTGAACAAGTTTCAATAGTAAGAGGCCTATACACATTTAGGTTCATTATTTCTGAGCTGACCAGGAGACTTCGTTCAGATGATCAAGCTCGCCTTGCTCAAGACGGAAGCTCATGGCTCCAATATTCTCCCGTGCATGACGGACCTTGGAAGCCCCTGGAATAGCAACTACCGTGTCCCCGTTGTAATATATCAGCCAGTTAAGGGCAATTTGACCAGGAGTCACTCCATACTTCTCAGCTAATCCCTTCAGGCTCTCTATTAATGGCTTACTGCGGGCCAGCCCTTTGTCATCCAGGCCGGACTGCAATTTTCGCATACGTGATATTGCCTGGATCTGCGCAGGGTCCTGGTGGAAGCGTCCGGTCAGGATGCCTTGCTGCAGCGGGGAGTAGGCGATAATCGAAATCCCAAGCTCTTTAGCCGCCGCCATCGTTCCATTCCGGTCTATTTTTCGGTCCAGCAGATTGTATTTCACTTGGTTGGAGACAAGGTTCAAGCCATATTGGCGGAGCAGCCGGTGGGCCTCTGTCATCTGTTTCGCCGAATAGTTGCTCACCCCGATGTTACGGATCTTACCAGCTTGCACAAGACCGGCCATCGCTTTCATCTCACTGGCGATCGAAGAGAGGGAAAAGGGCTGATGAATCTGGTACAAATCGATATCCCGCCCGCCAAGGCAGCGAAGCCGTTCATCAATCGTGGAAGTAATGGAATTAGCGGTGCGGAACAGCGGCCACCATTTGGTTGCAATCAGAGGCGTGGCATGGGGGCTGTTCTCCCTCTTCATCTGATCCAACACATGAGCCAGAGCTTCCTCCGATTTTCCGCCGCCATAAATCTCTGCAGTATCAACCCAATTCATGCCGCCTTCCAGACTTACCCGGACAATTTCCAGAATATCCGCATCCTCCAGATTACTCCAATACTTCCCGACAATGCCTTTGCCCCGGCTGAATTGCCAGCATCCCAGTCCAAGCGGTGACACCAATAACGCGGATTGCCCCAAAGGACGTAAGCCGGCAGTTGCCCATCCTGATTCCATGAATCATCCTTCTCCCATAGATAGAGTACGATCTGATGTGCAGACTGAACACAGAAAATCCCTGTGCTAATCAGCAGATACAACCCCAGCTTAAGACTTAAGGCTTTGACTGTCAATTTAGCCTTACAGTCAGCTTGACTGTCTCTGAAACGAGTCTGTTCCCGTATGGGTTATCCGGCGGTTCAATCCGTATTGTCAGCTTCCCGTATAGTGAGGATAGAACTCTTCCCCTCCCAAGTCACCGAAAGTCCAAGAGCATGGATCAGTGCAGAGGCCGGGACCAGCTCTGTATAGCTGACTTTTACCGGAGGCGGGGTCATTGTCATACTTTTTCCGCCAGCTAACTGGATCTGGCTCTCCCGGATCAGCAGAGACTTGCCGTTTCTCGTAAGCTTTGTGCCTGCATCCCAAGTAACCGTATAGCCCAGACTCTCCGATACGGCACGGACCGGCAGCATCAATCTTCCATTTACATAGATCGGCGGCTGCTCGGCTTCCAGAGGCTTTCCGTTAACGACTAGGTTAATCGGCTTTAGAATCGGCGACAGCCTGAACGGCCGTGATTCGAGCACACTGATGCCTAGCTGGCCGAACATGTTCGTTCCCCAGGCTACTGCAGTTCCGTCCTTGAGTACCGCGTATCTGCTGTTCTCCCCTGAAGTGATGGATACCGGAGATTGAAGACCTTTGATTTGCTTAGGGGTTGTGAACGTCAGCTTGGGATCTGTTGCATAGTTTTCACCCCAGGTCCAGACGGTACCATCCTTCTTCACTCCAACAAACCCGTCTAACCCCAAACTAAGCTTCGCGAGACCGTTAAGAGAAGTAACCTTTTGTAAGGAGTTCAAATCCGTTCCAGATGACCACAGCCAATATTCTCCTTTTTTGCTGCGGACAACATTGAAGCCATTTCCTGTATCTATGGTGACAATACCGGTTAATCCGGCCATTTTCTTCACAACTAGCTTGGATAGATCATGGACGTCGCCATCCACGCTCCCCCACACCGTCCCGCTTTCTGTCAATGCAAGCAGGCTATCCCCATTCATCACAATGGATTTCACATGATACAGATTACTTACTGGAGTTGGCGACAGAGGCAACGCCTTGCCGGGTGCTACTCCTGAAGCCGATTGCCACACCCACAGAGTGCCATTATCCTTGAGTGCCGCTTGAAAAGCACCCCCTGCGATATCTTTCACACCGCTTATACCCTTAACGGGATTTGCCGGAGGAATTACAGCATAGCCTGCAGCCGTTCTGTCCGGAGCTGTCCACTGCATTAATGTGCCGTCTTTCTTCAGAGCCAGCATGCCCCCTGAGCAGGAGGTGATTTTAATGACGTCAGCTAACCCGGGAATGGTCTGCGGCTGCTGAACCTCACTTTGCTGGTTAACCGAAATGTTATCATCCTTGGCATAAGCCCCCCACACCGTCACCGTTCCCTCTTCTCTCAGCGCCAGATAATATCCATATCCAATCAATAGCTGCCGGGTATGGTCCAGCGCCTCAATACGGTGTGGAGTTATAGTCCAGCCCTGAGGCCCGGCAGTGCCATTTGCGAATTGGCCATATACATTGCTGCCCCAAACCCATACGGAACCATCCTTGCCAAGTGCAAATGAACTTCCGCCCCAGAACCCTGCAGATGCTACGATTTGTTGAATCCCTGGCAGTTTGGAAGCTGCTGAAACGGTGCTGTTTGCCACTGCTGCCGAATCAGAAGTTGAAGTTGAACCGGAGGCAGTTACGTGAATAGAAGGTAATCCAAATACTCCAGTTACTGCAGTTACAGCAATTGTTGATAGCATACCTAAAAGTCGGATTTTCCGGAAAAATATATTCATGGCAATCCTGCCTTTCTTCTCAAGCAGATTGGTATCTTTTGTATAATATAGTCTATATACGCAGTCCAGTCCGCAAAAGTTGTGCTCGTTCTGTTCAAAAAATTACAATCAGAAATATAGGCTGATATGGTATAATTACCCTGCTCTGCAGTCTTCTATAGAAATGAGTTCGGAAACACCAATATAACGGAGGGAATTCATGTTTAAAATTCTTGGTTTTTTGCTGCTGTACCGCCTGGTGGGCAACCCTTTTCTGGCACTTATCCTTCTGCTCGTTATCCTGTATTTTCTGGACCGCCGATACGTCGGTATATTCCCAAGCATCTCCAAACCCTTCCGCCGGAGCCGCCAAATGTCCAGACTGCGGACGACCATTTCACTCAATCCCAATGATGTGTCAGCCAAGTTCGATTTGGCACGGTTGCTGATTGAGCGCAAGCGTTACAGTGAATCCAAGGAACTGCTTGTACAAATCGCTGACCGCTACGAGCAATCTGCCGAATATTGGGTTGAGCTCGGCTATGCAAATTTGAAGCTGGGTCTCCTGCCCGAAGGCGAAGCTCAGATGCTGCAAGGCCTGGAGATCAACCGCAAGGCCCAATACGGACAGCCTTATCTCCGTCTCGCCGAAACCTTCCGCAATACCGACCATGACAAAGCCTTGCACTATGTAACCCAGTTTCAAGAGATCCAATCCTCCTCCAGCGAAGCCTATTATCTTGCAGGTTCGATGTACAAGGCACTGGGCAGAGTTGACGATGCCAAACGTGCTTTTGCCGAATCAACAGCTATTTACCGCTCGCTCCCCAAATACAAAAAACGCCAGGAACGCAGATGGGCGCTGCGCAGTTATTTCGCAAAAATGCGTTAGTTCAGCTGCTACATACATCAACGAAAAAACCTCCTGCCAGCACAGGTAATGTGCAGCGGAGGTTTTTTTGGAGTTCAAACTACAACTCAGATAAAGTTTTTACATATCCAGCGATTTGGGTTTGTCATCTGAAGCGGACCCGCTGAACGGCCACCAGTTGGCCCGGCCGAACATCCGTACCATCACCGGTACGAAGAACGGCAGAAACACCAGCGCGTACAGGGCAAGACCCGACAGGACTACGGTTGCAATCTGCATCATTGACAGTACTCCCGACGGGTACATCGAGGCGAAGGTGCCGCCTAAAATCACTACCGCAGACAGGATAACTGTACCCATGTTACGCATTGCGTGCAGGATCGCTTCACGTACATCCCAGGTTTTGTTCTCATTGAATCGGGCCATGAGGAAAATGCTATAGTCCACACCCAGCGCAATCAGCATCACAAAGCTGAAGAATGGCGTCGTCCAGGTGATTCCTGAATAATTCAGCAAATGTACAAAAATCGCCTCGGTCACCCCGAGCGCTGTAAAGTATGTGATGACTAGTGAAAGAATCAGATACAGCGGCATAATAATCGAACGAAGCAAAACTACCAGTATGATGAAGATCCCGCATAGCATAAGGACAACCGTCCGTGTATAATCCTCATTCGAAATTTTCTGCAAATCACTATAGGTACTGGTTACTCCGCTGATGGCCGTTTCAGCATTTTCCAGCTTTGTACCTATGACGGCGCGGTCTACAGCTGCCTGAACATCCCCCATACTGTCTATCGCCTTCGCACTGTATGGATTGGCAGCAAACACTACATCCAGTGTCATCACCTTACGGTCTCCAGACAGATAATTATCAAACACCTGCCGCATGCCATCAGACTTAAGCGCCTCAGCCGGTACTAAGAACCCGCTCAGCTCATCATCCTTGGCATCTTGAATCTGCTTAAGGTAATCCTGTGCAGAATCAAGTCCGCCTGTAATCTGCTTCAGGCCGTCCGCACTGTCGCTCAGCCCATCGGTCAATTGGCTGATTTGTCCTGTAAGCTGGCCGAAGCCGTCTGCCAGCTGTTGTTGGCCACCCTGCAGCTGATCCAAACCGCTTGTAATGGAAGGAATCTTATCCACGATCTGTCCTTGTCCGGCTGCTGCCTGATTGAGTCCTGATTGCAGCTGGCCGATTCCAGCCACCAGCTTATCGAGACCCTGCGCCAGCGCAGTCTGTCCGGCTGCCGCTTTGGCATATCCCGTATTGGCCTCATTCAGGCCCGCTGCGGCTCCTTTCAACTGCCCCGTAATCTGGCCTAGGCCCTCTGCGAGCTGAGCTGTTCCTGCACCAGTCTGTGTTACAGTGCCTTTGATCGTCTGATAATTCACATCCTGCAGGAGATCCGGATGAGCAGCTTCCAGACCGGTGAAAGATGCACCCAAACCGCCCAGTGCCTTTGCCACGCCTTGAAGCTGGGTTTGGAGCTGTCCAAGTCCGCCATCCAGCGCCGTCAGTCCTGCCCCGATTTTCTTGTAGCCCGCGAGCAGCGATGCATTGGCATCGGCTAACTGCTTGGCACTGGCTGCCGCCTGGGCCAGCCCGGCTTTGATCTCACCGGCTCCCGAAGAGCCGCTCTTTATACCGTTTTCGATGCGCAACAATCCGTCTCCCAGAGCATCAATGCCTTTTCTCAGCGCGGCTGTGCCTTGTGTCAGCTTCGCGCTTCCTGATACAGCTTCATTCAGCTTCGGCTCATTGTCACTGAGCTGCTTACTCGCTTTCTCCAGCCCCGACTGTATCTTGGTCAGTCCTTGATTGCTCTGGCTAAGACCATCGGTTAGAGTTGCCACCTGCGTCGGAATCAAAAAGTCATTGATCTGTTCGCCGGTCGGACGCGACATACTGCGTACCGATTTGACACCTTCCACCTTTTCCAGCTCACGGCTAATTTTCTCCGCAAGCCCTATATATTCCGGGGTGTCCATACGGTCGTCATTCTTAATAACGATCTTGCCGGGCATAGATTCCCCGGGGCCGAAGCTCTCAGAAATAATGTTAAAGCCCTTGACCGAATCGTAGTTTGAACCAATCTCATTCATGCTGTTAAAGGACAGTTTGCCAGTGTAAGTCAACAGGAATGGTAATACGATCGCCGCTACAATCAACAAAGCTGCCCAAGGTCTTTTGAGGGAAAAGGAACCTGCTGCCCCCCAAATCCGGCTCTCACTGTGCGCAAGCTTGCTGCTTGATGGCCAGAACAGTCTTTTGCCAAGCACTGCCATGAAGAAGGGGACGACTGTCACGAGTGCCAGCAGCATCACGGCGATTCCTACGGCCACCGCTACCGCTGAACGGTAGAGCACGAACTTGGACAGTCCGATCGCCAGGAAGCCGACGAATACAGCAAGACCGGAGTAGAATACTGTGCCGCCTGCTTTTCGGTAAGTTGAAATAATTGCACTTTTGGTATCCTCAGCAGAAGCCAGCTCTTCCTTGAAGCGGCTGATCAGTAATATGCAGTAATCCGTCCCGATCCCGAACATGACGGCAACCATGAATATCTGCGTAAAGGTCGATAATGGAAAATCAAAGCGGTCCACAAGAAACGCTACAATGGATTGAGATACAATATAACTGAGCCCCACAGTGAGCAGCGGCACAAATGGTGCAACAAACGAACGGAAGACTACAAACAGAATCAGCAAAATGAAGATAACGGTAATGTATTCCGATTTCTTCAACCCTGCTTCCGAGCTGGCAATGGTATCCTCTGTAATCAGTCCTTCACTCGTCAAGTAGTGACCGGCGCTGACACCACTTAGCAGTGCATTCACTTTATCCGGCAGTTGCTTGACGGCTTCCCCCCTGCCACTTACCATGAGCGCTGTCATCACCGTTTTTCCGTCTTTGGCAATCAGGGTGTCCTTCAATTCCGGCTGCGAAAACGGGTCGGTGATGGAGTCAATATTCAGCGAGTCTTTTTGAGCGGTGAGCTTCCCGACACCTTGCTTAATGCTCTCTGTGTCTTCAGCGGAAAGTCCGCCGGGTTTGTTGAAGACAAGTGCTACCTGATGCAGCGTCTCTCCGCCTTTGGCATCGGCCACTTCCTTCATAATCTCCGAGGCCCTTGTAGAGGAGTAGCCGTCCGGAACGGAAATCTGCCCCTTCTCGCGTACCAGATCTGACATGCCCGGAGCTGTCAAAAATAACAGAACCGCCACGGCGAGCCATACAGCTATAATGGCCCATCTTGCTTTAAGTATGGTCTTCAATTGTTTCTACCTCCTGTATCCTGCATCAAAAATGCCAGCTTTTCAAACATTGTGATGAATTTCTCGATATCCCGTTCCTCAAAATGCGAGAAATAAGGGGAAATCACCTCATGTACCTGCTTTTCAGCGGTAGAATAGGTTTCTCTTCCTTTGTTTGTAAGTGACAAATAGACTTGGCGGCGGTCATTCTCATCCCGGGTCCGGTCAATAAATCCGGCTTCAACCAGTCTATTAATTATTGCAGTGATGGAACTCTTCCCCACAGCTACTGCTTCTGCTAAATAAGTGGAAGTACAGAGATCCTGGCTCTTAATCAGACGCATGATGAGAAATTGATCGTTGGTTAATCCTTCTGCCATACTGTCTCTAATTTGCGCGTTGATCTGCCGGGTCACTACCATATATGCATCCACATAGCGGTTAATCCATTGCTCCGCCTCAAGCTTCAAAATCCCAACCTCCTAGCCCTGATAATAGTTCGTGTATAGAATAGTTTTACAGTAAAACTATATGATTGGCAACCTAAAAAGTCAATATCACGAATCAGATCCCCGCAAAAGATTTGTACTGCAAAAAAAGCCACCCCGCAATTCATATGCGGAATGGCTCATACCCATGCTTAGTAAGTACCTGAATGATAAAATACGGAAGTCTGCAGAATTACTCCTCATCCTCAGCTTCTTCTACTTCATACACACAGCGGAACATTTCAATGCCTGCAGGATTCTCCCCAAGACTGTAGACCATAAAGCCCAGATTCCGGTAAAAGTCTGCGGCAATCTCATCCTCTGTCTCAGCAAGCAGATACCGCGGATTGCGGGCTGACAGCAGCTCCAGAATAATTCCCCGCGCATAGCCTTTACCCCGGTTTTCCGGGAGCACGGCAATATGACGAATTTCCAGCGAACCATCCTCAGTCTCTTCAAAGCCTACCAGTCCTACAAGCAATCCTTCCTCTTCCCAGCCGCAGAGCTGAAGTGCCGCCTTACTGCCATATTCCACCGTTGTACGCCAGAGCGCATCCGGTTCATCAATCACGGCATAAGCCAGCAGCTCCTTCACTTCTTCTGTATCTATACGCTGCTTCAAATCTATCAGCATTAGTTTTGTTCTCCTCTCCGTACATTCACTTAATCCTGCTATAAGAACCTCTGATTACATTTTTACTTTCTTCTAAAATACACAATCCGAAGCAATATGTACCCGCTTAATACTCCCGCAAGGTTCAGCAACACATCATCAATATCGAAGCTGTCCGCACGCAGCAGCATTTGCATGGTTTCTAAGAGCAGTATGCCTGCTGCAGAGACCATGAGCAGCCGAATGACAGCGTACAAATTCCGCTTCAGCAACGGTAGAAGAAAGCCAAATGGCGCAAATACAATTACATTGCCCAGTATATTGATAACCCTTCCTGTCAAAGAAACTCCGTTCTCTAGATCAAAATACAACTTTATAGTACGAAACAGCTCCAGGTTATACCGGAAAGGCCCTTCTGTGTGAACCGTTCGTCCAAATCCAAGGAACATCCAGTATACCAGGGCGGCACTATATCCAATAAACAGAATCATGAGGAGCGCCTTGGCTATTCCCTCCGCTTGAGGTGGCATGTGCCTTTTCCTGCTGCTCTGGCCGGTGCTGCTGTGCTTACCTTTCTTACCTTTGTTACTCGCCTTGCCCGCGCTCAATGACTTCAATGCTCCCGTCCGGTTTGCCGACAATCGCCACAGCGGCGATGCCAATAAAGAGGCCATGTTCCACTACCCCTGTAATATTCTGAAGGGAATCCGCGAGTTCAGCAGCTGAGGCAATGGACCCGAAACGGCAATCCGCAATGTAATTTCCGTTGTCAGTCTTGTACAGGGCATCCCCGCTCCGCCGGAGCTCTGGTGTGCAGCCCAGCTTGGCCAGCGCAGCCACGGTCCACTCCCAGGCGAATGGAACGATCTCCACCGGCAATGGAAATTTACCTAGCGTATGAACAGCTTTGCTCTCGTCAGCCACCACAATCATCCGTGTACTATTGCGGGCTACGATCTTCTCACGAAGCAGCGCACCTCCGCCGCCCTTAATGAGCTCCAGATCATGGTTCAGCTCATCCGCACCGTCGATGGTGAGATCAAGACTCTCGATATCGCCGAAACCGACCAGAGGGATCCCGAGCTCACGTGCCTGTTCCTCTGAGGCAACCGAAGTGGCAACGGCAGTGATCTGCAGCCCTTCCTTTACCCGCTCACCGAGCTTCCGGATGGCCCAGTAAGCTGTAGAACCTGTTCCGAGTCCGACTCTCATTCCGTCCTTAACATACTCTACTGCCTTTTCTGCCGCTAGCTGCTTCACATTGATACTCATTTTTAATACCCCCATGTATCCGTTATAATAGTTTTGAAGTACCATCAAATCATCACCGCCAGGAGGCTCCCAGCATGAGAACCGAACATCAGATCCAATCCAAAATTAACGAATTGACCCTGCAGAAAAGATCCGTGGAATCCCGGCTGACACCGCTGCCGGATGGCAGCCCCCAGCGGGAACCGCTGAATGCCCAGCTGAGCCGGGTTGAGGATATGATCCTGATGCTGGAGTGGGTGCTGGATGCACCGGCCGGCAAGTACCACGCATAAACTTGGATTAAGACAAAATTTTGCCGTAACAAAGACTGTCAGGATCACCAATATAGGGTCCAAACAAATCAATGGGCCGGTAGCCGTTCTTCTCATACAGCGCAATGGCTTCCGGCTGCTTGATGCCTGTCTCCAGCCGGATTTCTCTGCAGCCCGCTGCTGCAGCCCTTTGTTCCAAATCCAGCAGCATACGGTTTGCTATCCCTTGCTGGCGGGTATCCGGATCTACATAGAACCGCTTGAGTTCCATACTGGAAGAATCTTCAGCCAGTGGACGCAGGCCCCCGCAGCCTACCGGCTTGTCCCCGGCATAAGCCACCACGAAGGTCATTTCCCGCACCTTGGGGTCAGAGAAGTCCACCACGTAGATCGTCTCATGCGGATACCTTGATTTCAGTTCAACATCCAGACGGTCAATTAACGCCCTCAAATCCTTATTCTCGGGATCAACTACAACAAAGTTCACTCCAATATTAGAACACATTTCTGATTCCTCACTCTCATCCCATTGGAATGTACTTTTATCTATATAGTTGCAGCTTGTGATTTTCATATTAGCACAGGAACGTGATAACGCAATTCAGGCAAAGCCATGAAGCATTTCCTCGTATAATTGGGCATTATCCTTCTCATAGCAGATGAATTCTATCCGTTTCAGCGGCAGTCCACCGGAATCGCGTTCCTTTATATACTCAATGACAGAATTCAGCGCAGTCTGGCAAGCCAGGACTTTGGGGAAATTGTAGACCCCAGTGCTGATGTTGGGAAAAGCAACACTTACCGCCCCCCGTCTACAGGCTGCCTCCAGACTGCTCGAATAGCATTTGGCCAGAATTGCAGCTTCTCCCGCAGCTCCGCCTTTCCATATCGGCCCTACCGTATGTATGATCCCCAAGAAAGGCAGATTTCCCGCATTGGTCACCGCAGCTTCACCTGGAAGGATACCGCCTTGCTTGTGACGGATCTCTGCACATGCCTCAGCTATTTGCGGTCCGCCAGCCCGGTGAATCGCGCCGTCCACACCACCACCGCCAAAAAGGCCCGAATTCGAAGCATTTACAATCATGTCTCCCTGCCAGGCGGTAATGTCACCCTGCCGGGTGGAAATGGCTACATGGTTAATGATGATTTGCATCTGCGGTCTCCTCCTTCACAGCCGATTCCAAACGGAGGATCATCTCTTTCTCCCCATTGCTCAATGCGTTGTCCGTAAAAGAATCCGCCTGGATCTGCTCGCCCCGCAGAGAAGACTGCCGGATATTGCCCAGCATCCAGCTCTGAGCGTCAGAGAGTGCCATTTCCCCGCCTCCTGCAGGAACCCGGCACAGGGCTATCGTCTTGTCGACTTCTCCGCCTGCAAGCTGCCCCTCCAGAAGTGAACGAACGCTAAATTGAAACAAAGGAACCGCTTCCGGCCGCTCATCATTGTATGAAAAGGACTGATGATAGACAGAATACATTAAACTGCTGATGCGTCCTGCAGATTCATCCGCTTCCTGCTGGGCAACCAGCCTGCTGTTCTGGAAAGCAATGATTCCGGCAGCAAATAAAAGAAAGGCGACAACCCCTGCATATACTATAAACATATCTGACACCTGCCCTTTCGGCGATATGGGCAACACCGCTTCTATATTATCACGTGACGAACGTGTCAGGGAATGGGCACAGCGCGCTGAATTAACATTTTACCTGAAATTCTATAAAGTTATTTTGAAATATTCATATTAACAGTTGAAACTTCCAGCACCATGATTCATAATGAAGTGGTGCAAAAATGTTTGTCAATCCATATCAAACCAAGGGAGGATACCACGAAATGAAATTTTTCTTGGATACCGGAAATATTGAAGAAATCAAACGTATTACCCGCCTCGGATTAGTGGATGGCGTAACGACAAATCCGTCGCTTATCGCCAAAGAAGGCAGACTGTTCAAAGATGTTATCAAAGAAATCGTTGCGATTGTACCAGGCCCTGTCAGCGCTGAGGTCATCGGTCTGAAAGCCGAAGAAATGTTGAAGGAAGCTTACGAAATCGCTGAATGGGCACCTAACGTGGTTATCAAGCTGCCGATGACTGAAGATGGTCTGGAAGCTTGTTATGAATTAACCAAAAAAGGCATTAAAACGAACGTAACCCTCATCTTCTCGGCAGCCCAGGGACTGATGGCCGCCAAAGCCGGCGCTACCTATATCAGCCCGTTTGTTGGACGTCTGGATGATATCGGTGTTGACGGCATGAAGCTGATCTCGGATTTGAAGACCATCCTGACCAACTACGGACTTCAATCGGAAATCATCGCTGCAAGTATCCGCAACATTGCACATGTGGAGCAGGCAGCAATTGCAGGTGCGCACATTGCAACAATTCCGGGCTCCCTCCTGCCTTCTCTCTGGAAGCATCCACTGACCGACAGCGGTATCGAGCGTTTCCTGAAAGACTGGGAGAAAGTTCCGCAAGTTTAAGCACCCATTACCAATACATTACCAGCCTTTTTCCGCAGATGCGGGGAGAGGCTTTTTTGTTGTACATTGACATATATAGATGTCTTGAATATAATTGTTATGACAAGTATTTGTGAAAGGATGAGTAATCATGCCCTTTTCTTCACCACAAGATTTCCTCGGATTTCTTCTCGGCTCTACACACCGGAGGATATCCAATGCATTTGCCCGTGTCCTTAAGCCTTATGACATCACTCCGGAGCAGTGGTCTATCCTGCTGATGATCTGTAACCGTGAAGGCATTAACCAGAAAGAGGTTGCAACTGCGGCCGCCAAGGACCAGCCGACTACCGCCCGCATTGTTGAACTGCTGCAGAAGAAAGGCTTCATACACAAGACCATGAGCCCCACCGACCGGCGTGCCTTCCAGCTCTATGCGACTGAGACAGGCAAGTCATTGATTGAGCGAACGGTTTCTCTAGAGCAACAGATGATTACAACAGCTGTTAATGGACTCCGCCCAGAGCAGCTGGAAGACCTCCGCTCCATGCTGGAGCTGATCTATCACAACACCGGAAATACGCTTAAAGAATAGGAGAAACCCGTTTTGAATCATACATCTGAGCGATTATGGACCCCGTCTTTTATTATTCTCACAATCTGTAACTTAATGTTGTTCATGGGTCTGCAAATGACCCTCTCCACCCTCCCTGCGTATGCCGAAGGAACACTCCACGCTTCTTCCGTACAAGTCAGTCTTGTAACCAGTCTATTCGCACTAAGCGCCATTGCCTCACGCCTCTTCTCCGCAAAGGCTATGGAGAAGGGCGGCCGCAATCTGCTGATCTTCCTTGGACTGGCTGTTTCCCTTGCTGCGGTGATTGGCTACTACTGGGCAGGAAGCATTCTTGCTCTCTTGCTCCTCCGGATGCTGTTCGGGGTTGGCTTCGGCATGGCCAGCACCGCATTCCCGACAATGGCCTCTGATGTGATCCCGATCCGGCGAATGGGCGAAGGTATGGGGTATTTCGGCCTATCTACGAGCCTGGCGATGTCAGCCGGCCCGCTGATCGGACTCAGTCTGCTGCAGGGACCCGGCTTCGGTTCGCTGCTTATCTGCACAGCAGCAGTCCTGGCGCTGATTGTGCCACTCGGCTACCGTTTGACCACGAAGCTGCCTGCACATCATAAGGAACCGGCAAGTGCACCGGTATCGGAACTTAAGGGTGGAGCCTTCCGCAGACTATTCGTACCCTGCGTGCTTAATTTCCTGCTAGCCGTCTCTTATGGAGGCCTGCTGGGATTTCTGGCTCTATTTGGTACGGAAATTCATCTGGATCATATCGCTTACTTCTTCCTGTTCAATGCCGTTGCCATTGTGGTTGTAAGACCTCTGTCCGGTAAAATCTATGACCGTTTCGGTCCTCCAGCCCTGCTTATTCCGGGAAGTCTATTCATTATCGCAGGATTGCTGCTGCTTTCTTTCGCTTCTTCAACAGGCGCCCTTTTTCCGGCCGCAATTTGTTATGGAATAGGGTTTGGCTCGATGCAGCCTGCACTGCAGACCTGGATGATTCAATCGGTAGAGCCCCGCCAGCGCGGGATGGCTAACGGTATGTTCTTCAACTCACTGGATCTGGGTGTAGCACTTGGCTCCCTAATTCTCGGTTCGGTTGCACTGTATACCAGCTATGCTGTCATGTACCGTTATTCAACCCTTGCCCCGCTTTTATTGCTGTTGATCTATACTGTGATACTCCTTACTTCACGTTATAAACGCAGGAGCTTTGCGCAAGAACCTTCCATAAGCCACCCAGCAGCCAAATAGATATTGCCAGAGATGTTCCACTGAGGTCACTTAAGACCACTCTGAGGAATATTCAGAAAAAGACCGCCTTCCAAATATCAATTTTTGGAGGCGGTCTTTGCACTGTACTGTATTCCTGCGTTTAGATCTGTGAAGCCCCGGCGGTCACAGACTCACGAACCTCAACAGGCAGGAAGTGATTGGGCTGGCCCAGACTGTAGATATGCAGCAAATGCATCGCCCGGGTACATGCGGTATAGAACAGCTTGCGTTCACTTTCCCGGCCATATTTAGCTTCAGAGCCGTCGTAAATGATCACGGCATCGAATTCTACACCTTTGGCCAGGTAGGCGGGGAGTACCAGTGTTCCTCTTTGAAAATTGGGCGTATCCTTTGTAACCAGTCTTACCTGAAGTCTGTCCTGCAGCTCGGCATGAACCTTGGCACTCTCTTCCGCTGTCTTGCAGATGACCGCTACATAATGATAGCCCATGGAATGCAGATTCAGTACATCCCGTTCTACTGAAGCCAGCAGCCCCTCCTCGTTGTCCACAACGGTCAGCTGTGGTGATTCTCCCCGGCGGTTGAAAGGAACGATCTTTTCCCCTCCGGGAATCATCGAACGCGTAAACTCAACGATCTCATAGGTGGAACGGTAGCTGCGGGTCAATGAGATCACCTCTGTGTTCTCCTCCCCATAGATGCTGACCAGTCCACCCAGATCTCCCAGTACCTCACCTTGGGCATAAATCGCCTGATTCAGATCGCCGAGCACTGTCATTTTGGCCCGCGGGAACAGTCGCCGCATGAACTCCAGCTGGAAAGGAGAGTAATCCTGCACCTCATCTACAATCACATGGCGGATCAGTGTGTTCGTACGGAAACCCTGGCTCAGTTCCTTCAGATACAGAAAAGGTGTGGCATCTTCATAGGCAAGCTCGTTCTGGTGCATTGATGTTATCGTCTGCCGGCAGATGTTGTCCCAGACATCAGGAAGCTTCTGACTGCTGCTCAGACGCTCCATTAATCCACGGTCTGCAAAAAGCAGGCTGTACAGCCCCTTCACATCTACGAATCTTCCGCGTTTGGTCCAGCCGCGCAGCGGCTTCAGACGCTGGCTGACGATGAATCTGGCGAGCGAGGTTTTCTCCATATCGAAATCATCAAAGCTGTCATTCTGGCCGCCGCCCTTGCGGCGAAGCATATTGTAGGCCCGCTGATAGTCGCTGGAATCCATTAACTCAATCTGATCCTCTACCCATTGCGACTCCCGTTCTTCCACACTGAACGCAGCGATTTTTTTGAGCAGCCAGCCTGTCATAAGATCGATACGGTTCGCCAGTTTAATGCTGGAATCAAAGCTGTAGAACTTGCGCTCCATCTCTTCCTTGCTCACAACTGCCCGGCCTTGAAATACAAGCGGCTTAAACAGCATCCCTTCATGCTCCAGAAGATTGACATAACGCCGGATCACATCCAGAAAGGCCACAGAGGATTTATAGGCGATTCCCTCTCTGCGTGTGGACGCCTCTGGTCCTTCAGGGGCATTCAGGAGGCTTTCTGTCTGATTGAAGACGTCCTCCAGCTCAAACTCCTGGCCCAGCCGGTGCTCCAGGTACATTTGGAAGGTGGTCTGCTGCATATTTTCTTCACCCAGTTCCGGGAGCACAGTGGAGACATAGCTGTTAAAAAGCGGATTGGGCGAGAAGAGCAGCATTTGGTCTGCCTGCAGTACTTCACGGTATTTATAGAGCAGATAGGCTACGCGCTGTAATGCGGCTGAGGTTTTACCGCTGCCCGCTGCCCCTTGAACGACCAGCATCCGGCTCCGGTCATTGCGGATGATGGCATTCTGCTCCTTCTGAATCGTCGCTACGATACTCTTCATCCGGTCGTCAGCACTGTGGCTGAGTACCTGCTGAAGCAGCTCGTCGCCGATGGTTACACCTGTATCAAACATGACTTCTATCGTCCCGTCATCGATGACGAACTGGCGCTTCAACTCCATCGTTCCGGAGATTAGCCCGCCTGGCGTTTCGTAGGCTGCCGGCCCGGGAGCCCCGTCATAGTAAAGGCTGGAGATCGGTGCGCGCCAGTCGTAAATCAGGAAAGTGCCGTTATCCTCCATAAGTGAGCCGATGCCCAGATAAATCTGCTCTGTCCCGGCTTCCGGTGTCTCCTTGAAATCAATCCTGCCGAAATAGGGAGATACAACCAGCTTTCTATATTTTTTAAGCGCTTTGCTTGACTGTAGATGATGGCGCTCACGTTCGTTCAGAATTTGGGCCTGCTGCCGCAGACTTGTTGAGGTTTCCCCGAGGTCATCCGGGCTGCTGAAATTCACCGTAACCTCTTCCCAGAAGTCCTTACGCATATCGACGACATCACTGCGATGAAGTCCGAGTTCCTCGGATAACCGCCGGATATGGGCTGACAACAGCTTCGTAATCCCGTTAACCCTTTCCTGCTCTTCTTTCCATTCACTATCATGTTTCTCCATTGCAATTCATCCCCTTTGGAAGGTTGACATCCACCCTTACCCATGTTATAATTAAGTTGCGCATTTATGTTTTATCGCAAACGATTTTCCCATATCTTTTTATTGTATCAACTGCATCACACTTAATCAAGTCTTTGATGATCCGGTCCCACTAGGGGCCGGATCTTTTTGCTCTGTCTAGACTAGCTAACCTTACATGCTGAACACTATAAAGTATGCTCCATTTTCAGATGGGTGGTCAACATTCGCATATCCATGCGGAATGGCGAACTATTCCTTTTCATCCCCTGAAAGCCGGTTGATCTGGTCCGCCACTTTATCCAGACGCTCCAACTGGTACCCATAGTCATAGATCGCTGCTGCCACAACAGACAATCTCAGCTGTCCGTTTTTCCCGGCATCATAGCCGTTGATTGCTGCTTGCAGGAAACGGTCGTTATCCCCGCCGAGCGGGGCAATATCGGTCGCTCCCGGCTTTAGTTTGTCTTCGAATTTGAGCAAAATTGTCTCATGGTACTTGATCAGCTGCTCCAAATGATGGTCGAATAACTCATCTGTAAGCTCTGTACGTTCGGCCTGAAAATAATGCCGTTCCACCGCCTCCAGCACCTCAAACCCTTTCTGCAGTGAAGCCAGCAGATTCTTGTAGACGACCATTTGCCGGGTCTGGCTGTATTTAGCCCTGCGAAGCTGCTTTTGCTCCTCCTCAAACAAAGTGTATTTGTCGGCTAGTGACCGGATCGAGCCTTCCAGCGCATTTTTCTCATCGCGGAAGACGCTCTCCTTCATTTCATGAGACACCGCCGTCCGCAGCAGCAGCGACAAGCTGCCGAATACATTTTCAATCTGCTGGATATACTGCTTCCGCGGCTGCGGAGGAAATACAGCGATATTAATAATGAATGCTGAAATAATACCGGTCAGCGTGAGCAAAAAACGGGTTAAGGCAAAATCCCACTGCCCCGAGGCCTCCATGACTGAGATTACAGTTACCAGGGTCAGACCGATCGTATCGGCCCGGTTCATTTTCATACTGATCATAATCACGAGAATACATACCAGACCGACAGCAATCGGTTCGTTGGACAGCAGCATTCCACCCAGCAGCGCCAGAACCGCCCCCATAGTACTCGTCTGAATCTGATCCAGAAAGTACCGCCAGGATCTGTAGATGGAGGGTTGCATGGCGAATATCGCTGCAATCGCCGCGCCCACGGGGGAAGTGAAGTGCAATAGAGCGGACAGATAGAGGGCAAGTGTTACTGCCAATCCGGTTTTGAGTATGCGGGCGCCAAAAGCCAAATCCATCCCTCCTAAAGTTTTGTAAGCGTTACTTCATCGATATCACTACGTCAAAACTCGCTTCGAAAGCATACACTAAAGTTTTGTAAGCGTTACTTCATCGATATCACTACGTACAAATATGTATATCCTGATCCGCTTTGGTTCATCTCTATTAGTACAGACATTATTACCCAGGATGCAGGCTGGCGAATTTTAGTATGTCTTAAGGCTGCCTTCAGGATTCTTTCAGCATTCGGGGAATACTGGTTACAGCAGTCCCACAAATAACAGCCGAGGTGAAACCATGAGCAACAATGTCAAAAAAATCACAGCTCTCACAGTAGCGCTACTCCTCTGCTTGGCTCCGGCCGCCGCTTTTGCCGAAAATACAGCCGGAAGAACTCCTTCCGCTACACCGGATTCGGCGGTTCATGCTGAGAAAGCACAACCGCATCCCCATGCCCCGCATATGGACAAAGGTTTCAGAGCCGGAGGCGGACATTTCATCATCAATGAGACATCCAAGTTACTGGAGATGGACCGTGCCGAGTTAATCCGCAGCCTGAGAGCGGGAAAAACCCTGTATGCTCTAGCCCGGGAGAAAAAGGGATGGACCGAGGATCAATATATCCAAAAGCTAAGTGAAGCGGCAAGCCTGAAGCTTGAAGCTTCGATTACAAACGGCCAGGTAACCCGGGAAGAGGCGAATAAGCTGAAAGCCAACCTGCCGGCACTGCTGAAGCTGAGTATCAGCCGCACCGCTCATTTTCAGGAGTCCCAAAAGCCCTCAAACTCACCGCGAGCCAAGGATAACCGGTAAAAGTGGTCATGCCGCCAAATGCGGATTCCCAGGTGAGCGTTAATGGGAATCCGCATTTTTCATGGGTGCTGCTGCCTCTGCTTCCGTGAATTCCGGAACGCCTCAAAACAGGTAATGCACAACATCAGCCAAGCCCCGCTGGCAGCATATCCTCCAATAACATCGCTTGGGTAGTGCACGCCCAAATAGACACGGCTCCAGCCAATACCTCCAGTCATAAGTACAGTGAACAGAATCAACAGTACCTGCTCCGTTCCGCCCCTCATATGCCTCCATAGCAGGTACGCAAGCACACCATAGAGGGAAAACGCCGCCATAGAGTGTCCGCTCGGGAAGCTGTATCCCGCTTGTTCAATTAACCGGTGGATGTTCGGGCGCTCCCGGTGAAACCAAAGCTTCATCCATGTGTTCAGCATCTGTGAGCCTAAGCCGACTATGAGGAACAAAAGCAATTCCATTCTATGCTTCAGTACAAAAAACAACAGCATCATGGTCAGCAGCGAAATCCCGATTGCAATTTTTGAGGAGCCCACCAGGGATAATCCTTTGGCCAGTGAAGTGAGAGCCGGGATTTCCGCTGATTGTACAACATGTATAATTGTGATATCAAAACCAGAGATCCGGTCCAGCTTAACAAACACAGCAATCACAGCAAAAGCTAGCAGAAACCATAAAAAACCCCGGAAACCTCTGGATCCAGATTGAAATTGCAGCATAATTACCCCCTTGTCTATTCTAATGCTGAGCGACTCCATTTCCAGAGAGGGTCTTCCCCGTGGTATAATGTCCTGGAAAACAATTCAAAAAAAGATGGAGTGCTGCCGAAGTGGAAACTCTGAAATTACAGGAACGTTTGTTGAACCAGTGCATTTCAACCAAGGTTCCCGTGACAATCTTTACAACCAATGGAGTTAAAATGCAAGGATATGTAACCTCCTATGACGCTTACACCATCACTTTGCAGGGCCAGGGTGACGGTAGACAGAATGTACTGTTCAAATCGGCTGTTTCCACCGTTGTGCCGCTGAAGCCTGTTTCGCTAAAATAAGAATATTTTTCCACGGAACCTTCTTTTCAAAAGGAACACCGGAGCAAGCAGCTCCGGTGTTCCTTTTGCTTAAAATATAAGGATCTAAAGAACTAACCATGTACATCATCCTTGTATTTGTCACAGAGCCGGGTTCTCCGGGAGTTTATATCATCACCGGGAAATATACAGGTTTTACACACACCGGTTTGGATACCTCAGCTGTATTGCCCGTGAAGATAAGTCTTCCGCTTACACGGTCAACGCTGAATACAACCAGATTATTGCCATCACGATTCGCAGCGATCAGGTAAGCGCCGTCAGGGGTTAGGGCGAAATGGCGGGGATGCCCGCCATGGGTGGATACATGCTCCACCAGTGTAAGCCTGGCGGTTGCAGGATCAACGGCATACACCACAATACTGTCATGCCCGCGGTTTGATCCGTACAAATAGAGTCCGTCTGCGGACAAAGCGATTTCGGCACAGCTATTGTCTGCAGACGGGTAGCCATCAGGCAGTGTAGAAATGGTGGCAACCGTTTGAAGCGTACCGTCTGTATTATCATAAAGAAAAGAAGTAACTGTGCTATCCAACTCATTGATAACATAGGCGGATTTACCGTCCGGATGAAAAACGAAATGACGCGGTCCGGCTCCATCATGAAGTAGGGTATCTCCTTTTGCTTCCAGCGTCCGGGTGTCATGGTTAATCTGGTACTTACGAATCACATCAAGTCCAAGATCAGAAACAAACAGGAATTTCTCATCCGGACTGAAGATTGCGGAATGCGGGTGAGGCTTGTCCTGCCCATGCATCTTTCCTTGTCCCGTATGTACTGCGGTATCCTCCAGCCGGACCGGCAGACCTTCCTGATCCAGAGTCACCAGTCCCACCAGTCCTCCGTGATAGCTGCACACTATAATATACTCACTTTGAGAATCTCTTGAGATATGGCAAGTTGTGGTTTGATTGCTGCCTGTGGCTGGCATGGTCGAAATGCGGTCCAATTCGGTGAGCTTGCCGGACTGCGGGTCAATGGCAAAAGAAACCACTTCCCCTTCCTTGCCACCCTCTCCATTGAACTTTTCTCCAATGGCATACAGCCGTCCTTCAGCAGCATTTACATTAACAAAGGTCGGGTTTGTTATACCCTGTACCTTATCCACCAGTGCAAGCGTGCCTCCCGCTGCTCCATCCAATTCATATACCTGAACCCCGCTTTCTTCAGCGCTTGCGTAGGAACCGGTAAACAGCAGCAGTCTTGTATTGTCTTTCATCTCGGTAATCCTCCTCAAATGGTTCATCCATATTGTGGGCCATTACAGCCCAATTTCACTGTAGCCATCTTATTAATTTACATTTTTTCAGCGTCTATGACAAATCGCAAGCTAAAAATGTCATAAAACATTTTAAAAATAAGGCTTCTCAAGGGTAAAACGTTATGTTATAATGAAAGCGCTAACATTGAGTTTTAATTTTGTATAAAGGGGGAACATGAATGAGCAGCCTGCTGGAAGCCAGAAATGTATATGAGGACTTCGAGGTGGAAACGGACATTCTGTTCTTTAAGGTCGGGGACCATGATTTGGTCATTTTTCACGGCAGAAACTATAATATTAAAAAGAGAATGACTGCCGAGCAGCTTAACCGTTTGTTATCTAATCCAAGTTATTACCATGTGTATGGGGGCTGTTACGTCAATCTTAACAAGATCAGCTCCATCGAAGACGACAGTATTTATTTCGGAGAGATGGGTCTGTACGCCAAGACTGTCCGCGTGCCAAGACGCAAACAGGAAAGCATACGCCATCTGCTGAAAAGCCTCAGCTCTTAAGCGGTTACATATCCGCCGCAGGAAAAAAATACGGAGCCTACCAGAAGCCGGAAACGCATGGGGATACCCATGACGCTCCGGCTTTTTCCTTGTATCTTAAGAGAAACTTAAAAAGTAAATCAGCTTTTTTATACTTTCTTAAGGTTTGGAATCCTGATTTCTGGTAAAGTTGTAGAAAGACAGGCAACACCTATATTGAAGGGAGTCATTAATTATAATGGACAAAAAGGATTTCAATGAGAATGAACATCTGGACAACAATGGATCGACGGAAGATAACAGCACTTCCGGTATCAATGAAGGATTAGGAGAAGAATCCGCTTCAGTTCCTGAATTGGAACCCGTAAGCGCGCAGGAAGCGGCAGAAGTATTCGAAGAGAAGGACGCACCTGACAGCGCTGCCAATGTTCCGGTTATGAACAAAGTCGGCGATGGAACACCTCCTTCCACCCCATCTGCTAAAGGCGGCAAGGGCTGGATGATCGCATCGCTTGTCCTCGCTGCAGCCCTTATTGTTGTTCTAATCGTGCAGCCATTCCAGAAGGATGACAGCAAAGTAGCTGTTGCATCCGTCAATGGTACCGATATTTCCAAAGCTGAGCTCTACGACAAGCTGGTTGAAGCCGGCGGGGCAGCCACTCTGCAGAACCTGATCACCACCACGCTTGTTGACCAGGAGGCCAAAAAGGCTAACATTACAGTTACCGATGCCGACATCACTGCTGAGATTGAAGACCTGAAGACACAGTTCGGCGGTGAAGAGGGACTCAAGAGCGCTTTGCAGCAAAGTTCGATGACGCTGGACGATCTGAAAAAGCAAATGCCGCTGCAAGTTAAAATCCGCAAGCTGGTTGAGCCTAAAGTAACTGTCACTGATGATGAAATTTCCAAATACTACAATGAAAATAAAGCTTCCTTTAACCAGGAAGAACAAGTCCGGGCTTCCCATATTCTAGTAAAAACCAAAGAAGAAGCGGATGCCATTGTGAAACAGCTGAAAGATGGCGCGGATTTTGCCACACTCGCGAAAGAGAAATCAGCTGATACTGGCTCCAAGGATAAAGGCGGCGATCTTAACTTCTTCAAGAAAGGCGATATGGTCGCTGAATTCGCAGATGCTGCCTTCAAGCTCAAGGTTGGTGAAACCAGCGGTGCTGTCAAAACTCAATACGGCTACCATGTTATTAAAGTAACTGACCGTAAAGAAGCTCATGAATACACACTTGCCGAGAAGAAAGAAGAAATCACCAAAACCCTAAAAGCTAAAAAGGTATCCGAAATGTCTTCCACTTGGCTTCAGGATCTGACTGCAGCTGCCAAGATTACGAATACACTGACTGATGCCAAAGCTAAAGCATCCGCATCTCCTGCTACAAGCGCGGCTCCTGATGCCAGCGCAGCTCCTGCAACAGAAGCTCCGACTACAAAGTAAGGGGAATTACTCCCGTATAGCCGAACTAGAACCACTTCAAAAAGAGGACAGGCGCTTCCGCCGTCCTCTTTTTTTCAATTCGTACTAACTGGTAAGTGTTACTGGTTCTCAAGTTACAGTTCCCTTATTTAATTACTTTTACGCGCTCTTCGATCGGCTGGAATTCTTTTTCACCCGGTGCGTTAACGGTTTTACCGAAAGGCATTTGAGCAATAAGCTTCCAGTCTGCCGGAATATCAAAGGTTGCTTTTACTTCATCGTCAATTAAAGGGTTATAGTGCTGCAAGGAAGCTCCAAGACCCGCATCAGCAAATGCAGTCCAAACTACGAATTGTAGAATTCCGGAGGACTGGTTTGACCAAATCGGGAAATTCTCAGCGTAAAGGGCAAAGTTCTCTTGCAGATGCTTCACTACTGCCTGATCTTCAAAGAACAATACTGTACCGTAGCCAGCTTTGAAAGAGGACAATTTCTGTGCAGTACCTTCAAATTGTTCTGTTGGTACAATTTTACGCAGGGTATCCGCAGTAATATCCCACACCTTATCGTGCTTATCTCCAAGCAGTACTACCGCTCTTGAGCTCTGGGAGTTAAAAGAAGTTGGGCTATGTAGAACGGCCGCTTCTACAATCTCTTGAATCTCTGCATCGGAAATCGGGGATTCTTTGCTGATTGCATAGATGGATCGTCTGCCGTTTACTGCTTCAAAAAAGTTCTTAGACATGATATAAA